>JAEZID010000180.1 GCA_023416195.1 Pseudomonadota bacterium
ATCCTGGAAAAGGCGGTGCTGGCCGCGAAGGGCAAGGTGCGGCTGGTCAAGATCGACACCGACAAGGACCCGATGGTCGCCTCGCAGCTCCGCGTGCAGTCGATCCCGGCGGTCTACGCCTTCTTCCAGGGGCGCCCGGTGGACGGCTTCATGGGCGCCCTGCCGGAGTCGCAGGTGAAGGCCTTCGTGGAGAAGCTGGTGAAGCTGGCCGGTGCGGCCGGCGGCGGCGAGGGCGACATCCTGGAGGAGGCGCTGGCCCAGGCCAAGGAGGCGCTGGAGGCCGGCGACACCCAGACCGCGTCGGAGATCTACGGCGAGGTGCTGGCCGCCGATCCGGAGAACGTGAACCCGGTGGCCTACGCCGGGCTGGTCCGCTGCCTGATCGCCACCAACGACGTCGAGCGCGCCAAGCAGATGCTCGCCCAGGCGCCGGAGTCCATCGCCAAGGACAAGGAGCTGGCGACCGTCCGCAGCGCGCTGGAGGTGGCCGAGCAGGCCGCCAACGCCGGCCCGATCCCGGAGCTGACGGAGAAGGTCGCCCAGGCCCCGGACGACCATCAGGCCCGCCTCGACCTCGCGCTGGCGCTGTTCGCCGCCGGCCGGCGGGAAGAGGCCGTGGACCAACTGCTGGAGAGCGTGCGCCGCGACCGCGAGTGGAACGAGCAGGCCGCGCGCAAGCAGCTGGTGAAGTTCTTCGAGGCGTTCGGCCCGACCGATCCGCTGACGGTGCAGACGCGCCGCCGGCTGTCCTCGATTCTCTTCAGCTAGGGCGGGGCGGAGTCTGTTCGCGGTGGCGGGCGGCTCTATATTCGTCGGCATGAGCCGGAACCCGTTCGACCCGTCGCTTGACCGCCTGCCGCGGACGCTGCCGATCTTCCCGCTTGCGGGGGTTCTGCTGCTGCCGCGCGGGCGGTTGCCGCTCAACATCTTCGAACCGCGCTATCGGGCGATGGTGCAGGATGCCATGGCCGGCGACCGCATGATCGGCATGGTCCAGCCGACCGACCCGGCCAGCCGCGAGCGCGAGCCGGCGGTCTACGAGACCGGCTGCGCCGGGCGGATCACCACCTTCGCCGAGACCGAGGACGGCCGCTACCTGATCACCCTGACCGGCCTGTGCCGCTTCACCATCCTGCGCGAGCTGGACGGGGCGCACGGTTACCGCCGGGTGACGCCGGCCTGGGAGCGGTTCGCCGACGACCTGAAGGCCGAGCCGTGCGGCGATCTGGACCGCCCGCGCCTGCTGGCCGGGCTGATGTCCTACTTCAAGGTGCAGGGCATTTCCGTGGACTGGAAGGCCATCGAGTCCACGCCCGACGAACGGCTGGTCACCTCGCTCGCCATGATCTGCCCGTTCGAACCCAGCGAGAAGCAGGCCCTGCTGGAGGCGCCCGACCTGCCGGAGCGCGCGAAGCTCTTGATCGCCTTGATCGAGATGGCCATTCTCGACAGCCGCGAGGGCGACGGCGCAGCCGTGCCGCGCCATTGAACTCTGACTTTGCTCCGACTTTCACCACGAGGCCCGTTCCATGAGCGCCCACCCCGCCGACGACACGCCGACCGACGGCAAATCCCCTGAAGGCAAGACGGCGGCGCGCGGCGATGCCCGTGCCGATGCCCGTGTCGATCCGAAGCTTCTGGAAATCCTCGTCTGCCCGCTGACCAAGGGTCCGCTGCGCTACGACGCGGAACGCGGCGAGCTGATCAGCGAGCGCGCCGGTCTCGCCTACCCGATTCGCGACGGCATCCCGATCATGCTGATCGATGAGGCCCGCCGGACCGACGACAAGCCGGGAGCCGCCTGATGGTTGAGGAGCGTTTCTCCACCGACGCGTTCGGCACGAAGCACTGGCCGGTGGAGATCCGCCTGAAGAAGGAGGACAAGCGGCTGGAGATCGACTTCGACGACGGCCGCCGCTTCTCCTACCCGGCCGAATTCCTGCGCGTCCACAGCCCGTCGGCCGAGGTGCAGGGCCACGGCCCCGGCCAGAAGCAGACCGTCTTCGGCCGCGCCCACGTCGGCATCTTGAGCCTGGAGCCGATCGGCAACTACGCCATCCGCATCGTCTTCGACGACCTGCACGACAGCGGCATCTACTCCTGGAAGCTGCTGTACGAGCTTGGCGAGGACCAGGACGCGCTGTGGGCGGAATACCTCGCCGAGCTGGACGCCAAGGGCCTCAGCCGCGAGCCGAGGGGCCGGCGGTAGCTTGACAATCCCTCGCCCGCCTCCGGCGGGAGAGGGAGGGGGCCCATGCGCAGCATGGGAAGGGTGATGGCAAGGTTTCGCGGGCCGACAGACACCTTACCCTCACCCTCCCACGCCTTCGGCGCAGGCCCCTCCCTCTCCCATCGGGGATGGGCGAGGGGGTTGGGATTCCCCCTAGCGCCCCCTCAAGTTGTTCTTGCGCATTCTCATAAAATTTTATACAAAAGAGAGGCGAATTGATGACGCCTCCGGGGGAGGGGGACATGGCTTCGACGGACTGGATCGATGAACGGCTCGACCGCCGCCAGCGCGACGCGCGGGCCCGGATGGCCGCTCGGAAACTGTCGAAAATCCGCAAAAAGCGCCTCTGGGCGCGCGACATCGCCCGCGTGATGCTGGTGGCTTCCATCCTGGTGCTTGGGGTGTTGGCCGTCGAAATCAGCCGCAAGGCGGTCGTTGTCCTGCACCACGCCGACGCTGGTCCCGCCTCCTCCGTTACGGCCATGGTTGGCTAAGTTCGTGAACTAAGTCTCCTGTTCCATCCAAGTCGCCGCCCCCATCGCGGCCCCTCTTCCGTCCGGCGCGGACGGGTTCCTCCTTTGGCCAGGCTCCGAATCGCGGCCGGCCGGTGGAAGAGGGGACGCGATGGGGGCGGTTTCATTCCTGCGTTATGGCAGAACCACCACGTACCGCTTGGTGGTCGTCTCCACGACCTCCCAAACCCCTTCGAATCCCGGCTCCACTGTGAAGCGGTCGCCGGGGCGGACGGTCCAGGACCGGCCATCGGCGTGGGTGATGGTGCTGACGCCCTCCAGGATCTCGCAATATTCCCACTCGTCGTAGACGACCCGCCAGGCGCCGGGCGTGGAGCGCCACACCCCGGCGAAGCGCTTGCCGTCCGGCGATTCGTACTCGTTCCAGGTGGTGAAGACCGGCGCGCCCGACAGCACGCGGTCGGCGGCCGGGCCGCCTGTCTCGGGCTCCCCCGTATTGGGCTCACCTTTATCGGTCAGCAGCGCGAACGTCATCGATCCCCTCCTCACCAGGCCGCCAGCAGCGGCGGCAGTTCGCGCACCGTGTCGATGCGGCGGTAGTTCTCCGTGGGCGGCTCGGCCTGCTCGTGCGCCCAGGTCACGTGATAGGGCACATGCACGGCGTGGCCGCCGATGGCCAGAACCGGCAGGATATCCGACCGCACCGAATTGCCCACCATGACGAAGCGCGCCGGGTCCACCCCGTGGCGGTCCAGCACGCGGCGGTAGGTGTCCGGATCCTTCTCGCTGACGATCTCCACCGCCGCGAAACGCTCGGCAAGGCCGGAGCGCGCGACCTTGCTTTCCTGGTCGAACAGGTCGCCCTTGGTGATCAGCAGCAGCCGGTGGCGGGAGGACAGCGCCTCGACCACCTCCGCCACGCCGTCCAGCAGGTCCACGGGGTGTTCCAGCATGGCCTTGCCGAAGTCGATCAGGCTCTGGATGTCGCGGCCGGACACGCGCCCGTCGGTCAGGTCCACCGCCGTCTCGATCATCGACAGGACGAAACCCTTGATGCCGTAGCCGTAGAAGCGGAGGTTCGCGCGTTCCGCCTCCAGCAGGCGCTTGTCCAGCGCGGCCGGATCGACGCTGTGGGCGAGCATCGCGCGGAACCGGTCCTGCGTCATCGAGAACAGCGACTCGTTGTGCCAGAGCGTGTCGTCGCCGTCGAAGGCGATGGTGTCGATCATGGGGCCGCTTCCAATGTGTCGTGCCGTCCACAGGTATGACGCCGCCGCCGGGGTGTCCAGCGACGGCGCGTCTCCCCGACTCGTCGGGGATCGCATAGACTGTCCGCACAACAAAGGATCGAGAGGGTGGACATGCGTCCCGAATACGACATCCGGCCCGGCATCCAGGCTCTTCCGGCCAGCGCCATCGTGACGGTCGCCAACCACGGCCGGGGGCGGGAAGGGCTGATCCCCCTGTGGTTCGGCGAAGGCGATCTGGCGACCCCGGACTTCATCGGCGAGGCCGCCGCCCGCGCCATCCGCGACGGGCATGTCTTCTACACCTACCAGCGTGGCCTGCCGGAACTGCGCGAGGCGCTGTCCGCCTATCTGGAGCGGGTGCACGGCGTGCCGGTTCCCCTCGACCGCATCACCGTCACCAGCTCCGGCATGACGGCGATCATGAACGCCATGCAGATGCTGGTCGATCCCGGCGACGAGGTCGCCGTCGTCAGCCCCGTCTGGCCGAACATCCTGGCGTCCGTCCGCATCCCCGGCGGCGTGCCGGTGGAGGTGCCGATGACGCTCGGCAACCAGGGCTGGACGCTGGACTTGGAAAACCTGTTCGCTGCCTGCGGCCCGCGCACCAAGGCGATCTTCGTCAACTCCCCCGGCAACCCGACCGGCTGGGTGATGCCGAAGGAGGATATGGCCCGCGTCATGGCCTTCGCCCGCGAACGCGGCCTGTGGGTGATCTCCGACGAGGTCTACGCCCGCCTGATCTACGACGGCGGCATCGCCGCCCCGTCCTTCCTGGAGGTATCGGAGCCGGACGACAAGCTGATCGTCGTCAACAGCTTCTCCAAGAACTGGGCGATGACCGGCTGGCGGCTGGGCTGGATCGTGGCGCCGGCGGCGCTGGGGCCGGTGCTGGAAAACCTCGTGCAGTTCTCCACCTCCGGCACGCCGGCCTTCGTCCAGATCGCCGGCGTCGCCGCCCTGACGGAGGGAGAGCCTTGGGTGGCCGAGACGCTGGAGCGCTGCCGCAAGGCCCGCGACCTCGTCTGCGGCGCGCTCGCCAAACTGCCGCGCGTGCGCGTCCAGCCGGCCCCCGGCGCCTTCTACGCCTTCTTCCAGGTGGACGGGGAGACGGACAGCGTGGATCTGTCCAAACGCATCATCGACGAGGCGGCGGTCGGCCTCGCGCCCGGCGCCGCCTTCGGCCAGGGCGGGGAAGGGGCGCTGCGCCTCTGCTTCGCAAGCCGCCTCGACAGGCTGGAAGAGGCGATGGCCCGCCTGACCCGCGTGTTGGGGTAAGGGCAGGTTTTCTGCCCCAACCGCGTGGAAGGATTGAAGTAAGATGCGAAGAGGCCGCTCCCTTTTGAAAACATTCGACGGGGACGGCTTCTTCGTGTTTTCCTTTCAAAACGTGATCCGGCCGGAAAAAAACATGCGCAAGGCGAACAATACGTCGCCAAACCGGCTACAAAACTTGCAACGGTGATATTCCTAGGGCAGTTATCGAGAATCCGCACGACCGTCATGTCTACACGGCGTTGGTGGAATTACGGAAAGTCGAGTAATAATCTTTCCTATCGAACGAGGGCGCGGTCGTCGGTCCCGACAGACCCCTTCACCAACTTCACGATGGGATTTACCACCATGGCAATGGCTCTGCAGACGGGCGCTGGCGCCACCTCGTGGGCCGCTTCGGTGGCGCATGTGCTGGACACCACTCTGGACACGATTGCGCTGTGGCGGCAACGGGCTTTCACCCGCCGGGAACTCTCCCGCCTGGACGACCGGATGCTCCAGGACATCGGCATCACCCACTACGACGTGGAATGCGAAGTCACGAAGCCGTTCTGGAAGGCGTGATGCCGTCCCGACCGTCCGAGGACGCAGAAAGGGCCGCCCCTGTGTAAGGGAGCGGCCCTTTTCATGTCCGGGTCCCGGCGGCCGGGAGAAAGCCCTTCTCCCACAAGGGAGAGAAGGGCTCTTCGGTATCAGATGCAGTAGGACTGGAGCGGCGCGAAGCCGTTGAAGCAGACGGCCGAATAGGTCGTCGTGTAGGCGCCCGTGGCGTGGATGCGCACGCGGTCGCCGGCCTTCAGGTCCAGCGGCAGCTTGTACTCGGCGCGCTCGTACAGAACGTCCGCGCTGTCGCAGGTCGGGCCGGCCAGCACGACGGCTTCGTTTTCCGCGTCCCCGGCCTCGCCCAGCACCTCGATCGGGTACTGGATGGCCTCGTCCATGGTCTCGGCCAAGCCGCTGAACTTGCCGATGTCCAGATAGACCCAGCGCTTCACGTCGTTGGCCGACTTGCGGGAGACGAGGACGACCTCGCTCTCGATGATGCCGGCGTTACCGACCATGCTGCGGCCCGGCTCCACGATGGCTTCCGGCAGACGGTTGCCGAAGTGGGTGCGCAGCGACTCGAAGATCGCCTCGCCATAGGCGGTGGTCTCCGGCACGTCGGTGCGGTAGCGGGTCGGGAAGCCGCCGCCCAGGTTGATCATGCCCAGATCGACGCCCAGCACCTCAAGCTCGCGGAACAGCTGCGCCACCTGGAAGATGGCCTGGTCCCACTGCGTCAGGTCCTTCTGCTGCGAGCCGACGTGGAACGACACGCCGTAGGGCTCGACCGTCATGCCCTTGGCCTTCAGCAGCAGCTCGCGCGCCATGGCGAGGTCGCAGCCGAACTTGCGCGACAGCGGCCATTCGGCGCCCTCGCCGGAGGTCAGGATGCGGCAGAAGACGCGGGCGCCGGGGGCGGCGCGGGCGATCTTCTCCAGCTCCGCCTCGCTGTCGAAGGCGAACAGGCGCACGCCCAGCTCGAAGGCGCGGCGGATATCCGCTTCCTTCTTGATGGTATTGCCGTAGGAGATGCGCTCCGGCGCGCAGCCGGCGGCCAGGACCATCTGGATTTCCGGCACGCTGGCGGTGTCGAAGGCGGAGCCCAGACGGGTCAGCAGGCTGAGGATCTCCGGCGCCGGATTGGCCTTCACGGCGTAGAAGATCTTGGCGTCCGGGAGCGCTTCCTCCAGGTCATGGTAGTTCGCTTCCACGACGTCCAGATCGACGACGAGGCACGGGGTCTGCGGGCGCTGCTCTTCGAAAAAGCGCGCAATCTTATCGGTCATCTCAGTCTCCCGGACGCAAGATGAAGGTGGCGGACGAATTGTGAAAAAGCAGGGGCGGAGCGGCCGAACGCTGCTGACCGGTCAAAAAGAAAAGACGGTCAGGCGTTCAGGCCGCCCATACTGGACTGCCGTGTCGCCTTGCGGGGAAGAGCCGATCTGGACAGAACCGGAAAAAGTCGGAGACGGGTGAGCCGGCGCCCACCCACAACAACATGAACCATCGTAACCTCCAAGACGCCGCCTTGCTTAAGGGACGGTCGGGGATCACGCGTTACGTCGTTGCATAACCACATCTCGA
>JAEZID010000183.1 GCA_023416195.1 Pseudomonadota bacterium
GTCTTCACACTGGCGACCGAAAAGGAAATCTGCACCCCACGGCTGGAGAACGCCACCTTCCTGCTGCCTTTCCGCGACCGTCCGGCGGACCCGGCGTTCCGCGACGGGCTGCTCAAGGCGGCAGCGAAAGCGCCGATCACCGTGCAGGAACTGGCGGATCGTGTTGCCGACGACGCGGCGAATCGCGCACGGGTCCTGCCCAGCCTATGGACCCTGATCGCACGCTTTGAACTCGTGGCCAACCTCGACCGACCAATCACCATGCGAACCATGCTCCGGCATCCCGACGGAGGAAAGGCATGACGAAGCGGTTCAGCTTCAGCCCCGGCGCGACGGTCAAGTTGCGGGGGCGGCCGTGCACCATCCTGGAGGCGGTCACAGCGTCGTCGGTCTTGATCGAGGACGTCGAGACGAAGGAGACCCAGGTGGTCCCGGTCTCCCAACTGTCCCGTCCGGACGGCGCGGCGAAACCGGAACCGATGCGGACCTTGGACAGCCTTCCCGAAGACGATCTGGCCGAGGCGAAGCGCCGCTTCGCGATCATCAAGCCTCTCGTCCGGTGCGAGCGTCGCAGCCAGGAGGACGTAAAGCGGGTGGCCGAGCAGAACGGGATCGGCCTCTCGACCATCTATCGCTGGATCAAGACCTACGAAGGCCGGCGGCTCATGTCCGACCTCGCCCCGCGGCGCAAGGGCCGCTCCATGCCCAAGCGGCTGGACGCGACCGTCGAGGCCGTCATCGACAGCGTCATCAAGGACCTTTACCTGTCCAAGCAGAAGGCCACCGGCGAAGAGGTGATCCTGGAAGTGCACCGCCGCTGCCGGGCCGCCAAGCTGGCCAAGCCAGCGAGCAGCACGGTCCGCAAGCGCCTGCGGGCGGTGGCCCCCAGGGAGAAGGTGCTCAAACGCGAGGGCCGCAAGGCGGCTCACGACAAGTTCGGCCGGGTCAAAGGCGAGTTCCCCGGCGCCGACTCGCCGCTCGCCGTCGTGCAGATCGACCACACACTGCTGGACATCATCGTGCTGGACGAGGAGATGCGCCTGCCGATCGGCCGCCCTTGGCTGACGCTGGCCATCGACGTCTTCAGCCGCATGGTGGTCGGCTATCACCTGTCGCTGGACCATCCCAGCGCCTTCGCCGTAGGGCTGTGCCTCTGCCACGGCATGCTGGACAAGGCGGCGGAACTGGAGCGGCTCGGCATCAAGGGCGAATGGCCGGTATGGGGCAAGCCGCGCATGATCCACTCCGACAACGGCAAGGACTTCCGCAGCTACCTGATCAAGGACACGCTGGATCAGCACGATGTCCGCTACGAGTTCCGCCCACCTAAGACCCCGCACTATGGCGGACACATCGAGCGGCTGTGCGGCGCGTTGGGCAAGAAAATCCACGCGTTGCCCGGTGCGACCTTCTCCAACCCCAAGCAGCGGGGCGAGTACAAGTCCGAAGCCAAGGCGAAGATGACGCTGGAGGAGCTGCGGGCATGGCTCCTGAACCATATCGTCGGCGTTTACCACAACAAGGTTCATGACGGGACCGGCTTCCCTCCGCTGGCTCGGTGGAACGAGGGCATCGTCGGCAGTGACCGCATGCGCGGCCGAGGCCTGCCCGAGCCGATCCAGGACCCGCGCCGCCTCCGGCTGGACTTCCTGCCCTTCATCGAACGCACGGTGCAGCCCGAGGGCATCGTTTGGGACAAGATCTGGTACCGCGACCCGCTGCTCTCCCAGTGGGTCCGGGCTGACGAGGGCCGGCGCTGGCGAAAGTTCAAGGTCCGACGCGACCCGACCGACATTTCGAAGCTCTACTTCCTCGACCCGAGCCTGGGCGACTATGTGGAGATCCCCTACCGGGACTATGGCCGCCCCTCGATCTCCCTCTGGGATTATCGAGCGGTCGAGGCTTACCTGCGACGCCAGGGCAAGGCCGCGGAGAACGAGGCCGCCATCTTCGAGGCCTACGAAGAGATGCACCGCATCACCGCCGAGGCGGCGCAGCAAACCAAGCGCGTGCGCCGGGAGCAGGCCAAGCGGGCAGAGTTGCGCAAGCATCGCGCCGCCCTGACGCTGGACCCGCCGCAGCCGGCGGAACCGGCGGCATCGAAAACGCCCCCACCAAAAGCGCCCCGTCAGCGCGAGGGGCATCTGGCGCTCGTGGTCGACAACGCGCAGCGAACGCCGGGCAAACCGTCGCCGTCCGCAACGGACTTCGACTTCGACGACAGTGAGATCAGGACGGGCGTGGAGGAATGGTGATGCATCTCGATCCGTTTGCTGGGAGCGGTTCGCCGGAGCCGGGAATGTCTGCCGAGGACATCGCTACCCGGATTCTTCGGATCAGGAGCCCCCGTTACGTTGAATACGACACCGGAACGGCCGTGCTCGACCGGTTGGCTTGGCTGTACAACCACCCCAATGTGCCGAGACCGCCTTGCAGTCTGATCTATGGCGATACGAACAATGGCAAGACGGCGCTCGCCTACAAGTTCGTGCGGGACCACAGCCCGCGCGAAGACAGCCCGGAGTACGGCAAGCGCCCGGTGGTCTACGTCCAATCTCCTCCGTTCGCCGACGTGAACGGCTTCTACGACGCCGTCCTGCGCGCCCTGAAGGCGCCATACCGTTCAACCGCCCGGGCGCAAAGCAAGTGGGACCAGCTTCTGGTTCTTCTCGGCGCGGTGGGGACGCGGGTGGTGATCGTGGATGAGGTCAACAACCTGCTGGTCGGCAAGGTCGACCAACGCTCCATGGTGCTGAACAGCCTCAAGAGCCTGAGTAACGAGCTGAAGATATCCGTCGTTGCCCTGGGAACTCAGGATGCCGTGCGTGTCTTCCAGACCGACCAGCAACTCGGCAACCGGTTCGAGCCGATGGGGATTCCCCGCTGGGCGGTGTCCAAGGAGTACGCTGTGTTCGTTGGGCGCTTTGTGCAGGGGCTGCAGCTGAAGCAGGAAAGCAACTTCCGCTCAAAGGACTTGGTCGGCCGGATTCACCGCATGGCCGAGGGGCTGACGGGCGAGACCTGCAAGCTGCTCGCTCTGGCGGCCGAGATGGCGGTGCAAAGCGGCCGGGAGGTCATCGACACGGAGACGCTGGATCAGGTGCCCTGGGTGATGCCGAGCGAGAGAAGGAAGGCAGCGCGGTAAATCTCATTGCCTGGGGCAGTCAGGAGTTTATCTTCCAGTCGGAAGAGGAAAGCGCGCTATCGTGACGCGATAATCTGGTCACTGTTATGGATATGGACTGTAATCCGGCGATTGTCGTCATTTTGGCAGGCGACTTCGATTTCCTTGTGATGGGTTAGTACTACAGCCGGGATCATCTGTGTTGGGAGCTGTTGAGGTTGGCATTCTGCGAGAGGATGCCGAACATGACGACGGTTGCCGAAGCGGTTGGTTGGGATAGCGCGCTGGACGCGCTGGCGGAGCGGATCGCTCCGCGATTCTGCCGGCCGGAAGCGCGCCGGCGGGCGCGCCGGTACTTGGCCGGCCTGCTGGCGCCGGTGGAGCGCAAGAACGGCTGGCAGTTGGCTGAGGCCGCTGGCGACGCCAGCCCGGACAGCGTGCAGGACTTCCTGGCGCGCATGCGCTGGGATGCCGACGCCGTGCGCGACGACCTGCGCGGCTACGTGGTCGAGCATCTGGGAGAACCGCAAGGCGTCCTGGTGCTCGACGAAACTGGCTTCGTGAAGAAGGGCACGCACTCGGTCGGCGTGCAGCGCCAGTACTCCGGCACCGCCGGGCGCATCGAGAACTGCCAGATCGGCGTCTTCCTCGGCTACGCCGGCCGGCTCGGCCATGCCCTGATCGACCGCGCCTTGTACCTGCCGCAGGCCTGGGCCGGCGACGAGGAGCGCCGCCGCGCCGCCTGGGTGCCCGAGGCGGTGGCCTTCGCCACCAAACCGAAACTCGGCTTGGCGATGCTCGAGCGCGCGCTGGACGCCGGCGTGCCGTGCGCCTGGGTCGCCGCCGACAGCGTGTATGGCGCCGACAGCGCGCTGCGCCAAGCCCTGGTGCGGCGCCGGATCGGCTACGTGCTGGCGGTCACCAGCGGCCAGCGGCTGTTCCCGGGCACGGTGAGCGATTGGGTCGAGGAGGTGCCGGCGGACGGCTGGCATCGGCTCAGCGCGGGCGACGGTTCCAAGGGACCGCGACTGTCCGACTGGGCGCATCTGCCGTTTCGCGGCGCCCCGGACGGCTGGGGCAAGGGCCTGCTGATCCGGCGCCGCTTGGCCGATGGGGATCTGACTTTCTACTTCACCTTCGCCCCGGCCGGGACGACGTTGAAGGAACTGGTACGCGTGGCCGGCACGCGCTGGACGATCGAGAGCGGCTTCGAGTTGGCCAAGGGCGAGGTTGGGCTCGACCAATACGAGGTGCGCTCGTGGACCGGCTGGCACCGGCACATCACCTTGGCGATGCTGGCGCTGGCGTTTCTCACCGTCGTACGCACGACGGCCCTCGGGGGGAGAGGACCCGGTCGACTTGGCGGCCGAACTTCTGCCGTTGACCGTGCCGGAAATCCGCCGCCTGCTACACCGCCTCATCGCCCCGCCGCCGCCCGAGCCCGTCGTCGTTATCACGTGGTCGCTCTGGCGAAGACGCCACCAGCAGCGAGCGCGGCGCGCAAATTGGAAACGCCGCACCCAAACCGATAAGGACCGGCTGTAGTATTAGAGCGGATTCCGATCATTCTGGTTCATAGCCAGCGGCTGCGAAGTAGGATCGGCAATCATTGGGTGTGACAGCGTTGATGGCGTCGCGAATGGCGTTCCAGAGGTCGGGTAGGGTGCGGGCGGCGACGGCCCTCAAA
>JAEZID010000189.1 GCA_023416195.1 Pseudomonadota bacterium
CAGTTCATCTCGCCGATGTTGGCGCCGGAGCGCAGCAGCGCCTTGGACACCGCCTGCTTGTCGGCCATGGTCAGGCCGGGCGCCGGCAGCGCCAGCAGGGCCGATCCGCCGCCGGAAATCAGGCAGAGCAGAAGATCGTCCGGCCCCAGCCCGGCGGCGATCTCCAGGATGCGCCGCGCGGCCTCCTCGCCCGCCGCGTCGGGCACGGGGTGGGAGGCTTCGACCACCTCGATCCGCTCGCAGGGGACGTTGTGGCCATAGCGCGTGACCACCAGCCCGGACAGCGGACCCGTCCAATGGCTTTCCACCGCCCGCGCCATGGCCGCCGCCGCCTTGCCGGCGCCGACCACGACGGTCCGCCCCCTGGGCGGCGGAGGCAGGTGCGGCGGGACGCACAGGGCGGGCTGGGCCGAGGCCACGGCGGCCCGGAACATGTCGGTCAACAGCGCTCTCGGGTCGGTGACGGTCACGGCCCAGCCCCCCTTCTTCCGTTCATTCCGCCGGTTCGAGAACCCGGTGGTCCTGCCCGATCTCGTGCCCGCCGAGCAGTTCCAGCGCGCGGACCATGGCGGAATGGTCCCAGGCCTTGCCGCCGTGCGCGGCGCAGGCGTTGAACAGCTCCTGGCAGGTCGCCGTGTTGGGCAGCGACAGCCCGAGCGCGCGGGCGCCGGACAGCGCGAGGTTCAGGTCCTTCTGGTGCAGCTCGATGCGGAAGCCCGGATCGAAGGTGCGCTTGACCATGCGCTCGCCGTGCACCTCCAGGATGCGCGAGGAGGCGAAGCCGCCCATCAGCGCCTGCCGCACCTTGGCCGGGTCGGCCCCGGCCTTGGAGGCGAACAGCAGCGCCTCGCCGACCGCCTCGATGGTCAGGGCGACGATGATCTGGTTGGCAACCTTGGTGGTCTGCCCGTCGCCGGGACCGCCGACCAGCGTGATGTTCTTGCCCATCGCCTCGAACAGCGGCTTCACCGTGGCGAAGGCCGCCTCCGTCCCGCCGACCATGATGGTCAGCGAGGCCGCCTTGGCGCCCACCTCGCCGCCCGACACCGGGGCGTCCAGATAGTCGCAGCCCAGCGCGTCGATGCGCTTGGCGAAGGTCTTGGTCTCGATGGGCGAGATCGAGGACATGTCGACCACGATCTTGCCGGGCGACAGCCCCTCCGCCACGCCGTTCGGGCCGAACAGCACCGCTTCGACGTGCGGGGTGTCGGGCACCATGGTGATGATCACCTCGGTCTGCTGCGCCACCTCACGGCCCGAGGAGCAGGCGGTGGCTCCCTGGTCCAGTAGTTCCGCCGGCGGCGGGGCGATGTCGTGCACGAACAGCGTGTGCCCGGCCGCGATCAGATGCCCGGCCATCGGCCGGCCCATGATCCCGAGTCCGATGAATCCAACCCTCATGGCTCTCTCCTTTTGTTTTTGGCTCAGGCTGCGACGGTCTCGGGCGTCTGGTGGGGGCGCATCCAGGACAGGCCCTCGCTGGTGCCCCGCGCCGGCTTGTATTCGCAACCGATCCAGCCCTGGTAGCCGAGCCGGTCGAGCGACGCGAAGACGAAGGGATAGTTGATCTCGCCGGTGCCGGGCTCGTTGCGGCCGGGATTGTCGGCGACCTGCACGTGCGCGATCTTCGGCAGCAGGCGCTGGATCGTCGGCACGAGGTCACCTTCCATGATCTGCATGTGGTAGACGTCGTACTGGAGGAAGAGGTTGTCGGACCCGACCGCCTCGATCAGCCGCTCGGCGTGCGCCGTGCCGTTCAGGTAGAAGCCCGGAATGTCGCGGGTGTTGATCGGCTCGACCAGAAGCCGGATGTCGGCGGCCTTCAGCGCCTTGGCGGCGAAGGCCAGATTGTCCACCAGCGTGCGTTCCAGCCTGTCCGCCGCGACGCCGGCCGGCGCCTTGCCGACGAGGCAGTTGACGCGCGTGCAGCCGAGCGCGGTGGCGTATTCGATGGCCCGGCCGACGCCGTCCTGGAATTCGCCCACGCGGTCCGGCAGGCAGGCGATGCCGCGTTCGCCCGCGTCCCAGTCGCCCGCCGGCAGGTTGTGCAGAACCTGCACGAGGCGGTGGCGCTCCAGCCGTTCGGCCAGCGCCTCCTTCTCGAAGGCGTAGGGGAACAGGTACTCGACCCCGGCGAAGCCGTCCCTGGCCGCCGCCGCGAAGCGGTCCAGGAAGCTCACCTCGTTGTAGAGCATCGTCAGGTTGGCGGCGAACTTGGGCGTTCCGGTGGGCGGTCTGGTTGGCATGTTGGTCTCCCTGATTGTTGGGATCATCAGGCCGGAGCGGGGCGCGGGCGTCAACGGACGGTCCAGGTCTTTTCCACGATGTGGAAGTCCATCCCACGGAGATCGGTCCCGCGAAGGCCCGCACGGCCGCCGAACTGGCGCGCGATGGCGTCCGCCGCGTCCTTCGCCAGACTGCCGAGCAGGGGCAGGCGGCCGTCGGGAATGCGGGCCATGGGACCGGAGACGGAGACCGCGCCGGCCGGCTCCCCGAACTCGTCATGGATGACGGCGGCGGCGCAGCGCAGGCCGACCGCGTGCTCCTCGTCGTCGATGGCGTAGCCGCGCTCGCGGGTGCGGGTCAGCTCCTCGCGCAGGGCCATGGGGGTGGCGATGGTGCGCGCGGTCATGCGGGTCATGCCGGTGCGGTGGAGGATCTTGGCGACCTGCGCGTCGGGCATGGCCGCCAGCAGCGCCTTGCCGACGCTGGAACAGTGCAGCGGCACCCGTCCGCCCGGCGTGGCGAAGGCCCGCATCATCTGCCGGCATTCGACCTGCGCGAGGTAGAGCGCCTGCCCCTCGTCCTCGATGGCGAGGTTCACGGTCTCGCCGCTCTGCTCCATCAGCGCGCGCATGGCGGGGCGGGCGACGGTGGCGAGGTTGCGCGAGCGCATGAAGGCGCTGCCGGCGACGAAGGCCTGCACGCCGACCGACCACAGCTTCCGCTCCGCGTCGAAATGGACGTAGCGTTCCTGCTCCAGCGTCATCAGCAGGCGGTGCGCGGTGGAGGTGGACAGGCCCACGCGCTGCGCCAGTTCGGTCAGCGCCGCGCCGTCCTCGGCCTCGGCGAGGCTGTCCAGAAGGGACAGCGCCCGCAGCAGCGACTGCACCTGCGCGGACCGTTCCCCGGTGGACGGCTTGCGTCCGGTCGGGCGCCGCGCCTTGCTGAGGCTGGGTGCCATGCTGTCTCCTCCACGCGGGAAAAGGGAAAAAAGGAAGCCGGCGGCCGGATGGGAGACGCCGGCTGAGGTGGTGGAGCTTAAAAGCGGATATCCATCCGCTTTGGACCGCGACGGCGGTCCCGGACGCTCATGCGTCCGAAGCCCGGCCTCTCGCGGGAACGAAGGTCCCGCTGGCGGCAGGCGGATGCCACAGGCATCCGCTGAGAGCCGGCAAGTGAGGCCATGTGAACTTGAAGCGAATGCAAATTTGCTTTAAGCGGTGACCAGTTCCGGCTGATCGACGGGGAGGTCGAGAACCTCCTCGAACTCGGTCACGTTGTCGATTTCCGTGCCCATGGCGATGTTGGTCACGCGCTCCAGGATCACCTCGACGACGACCGGCACCTGGAACTCGTCCATCCACTGCGCGGCGCGGGTGAAGGCGGCGGACAGGTCGTTCGGGTCGGTGACGCGGATCGCCTTGCAGCCCAGCCCCTCGGCCACCGCGACGTGATCGACGCCGTAGCCGTTGACCTCCGGCGCGTTGACGTTCTCGAAGCCCAGCTGGACCTGATAGTCCATGTTGAAGCCGCGTTGCGCCTGCCGGATCAGCCCGAGGTAGGAATTGTTCACCAGGACGTGGATGTAGGGCAGCTTGAACTGCGCGCCCACCGCCAGCTCCTCGATCAGGAACTGGAAGTCGTAGTCGCCGGACAGCGCCACGATCTTGCGCTTGGGATCGGCCACCCGCACGCCCAGCGCCGCCGGCAGCGTCCAGCCCAGCGGACCGGCCTGACCGCAGTTGATCCAGTGGCGCGGCTTGTAGACGTGCAGGAACTGCGCGCCGGCGATCTGCGACAGGCCGATGGTGCTGACGTAGCAGACGTCCTCGCCGAAGGCCGTGTTCATCTCCTGATAGACGCGCTGCGGCTTGACCGGGACGTTGTCGAAGTCGGAGCGGCGCAGCATGCCGCGCTTGCGCGCCTGGCACTGGGCCACCCATTCCGAGCGGTCCCTCAGCCGGCCGGCCGCCTTCCACTCCTCCGCCACCGCGATGAACAGGTCGAGCGCCGCCGCCGCGTCGGAGACGATGCCGAAGTCCGGCATGAACACGCGCCCGATCTGGGTCGGCTCGATGTCCACATGCACGAACCTGCGGCCCTTGGTGTAGACGTCGATGGAGCCGGTGTGCCGGTTGGCCCAACGGTTGCCGATGCCCAGCACGAAGTCGGATTCCAGCATCGTCGCGTTGCCGTAGCGGTGCGCCGTCTGGAGCCCGACCATGCCGGCCATCAGCGGGTGGTCGTCCGGGATGCTGCCCCAGCCCATCAGGGTCGGGATGACCGGGATGCCGGTCAGCTCGGCGAACTCCACCAGCCGGTCGCTGGCGTCGGCGTTGATGATGCCGCCGCCGGCCACGATCAGCGGGCGCTCCGCCTCGTTCAGCATGGCCAGCGCCTTTTCGATCTGGGCGCGGGTGGCGGCCGGCTTGTAGACCGGCAGGGACTGGTAGGTGTCGGGATCGAACTCGATCTCCGCCATCTGCACGTCGATCGGCAGGTCGATCAGCACCGGGCCGGGGCGGCCGGAGCGCATGATGTGGAAGGCCTGCTGGAAGGCGTAGGGGATCTGCCCCGGCTCCAGCACGGTGACGGCCCATTTGGTCACCGGCTTGGCGATGTCGGGGACGTTGATGGCCTGGAAATCCTCCTTGTGCAGGCGGGCGCGCGGCGCCTGGCCGGTGATGCACAGGATGGGGATGGAGTCGGCCGAGGCGGAATAGAGGCCGGTGATCATGTCGGTGCCCGCCGGGCCGGATGTGCCGACGCACACGCCGATGTTGCCGGCCTCCGCACGGGTGTAGCCTTCCGCCATGTGCGAGGCGCCCTCGACGTGGCGGGCCAGAATGTGACCGATGCGGCCGTTCTTGCGCAGCGCCGCGTAGAACGGATTGATGGCCGCTCCCGGCACGCCGAAGCAGACGGACACGCCTTCCTTTTCCAGGACATGAACCGCGGCTTCGATCGCCATCATCCTTGCCATGCTCTGTTCCCTCCTTGGGCTGGCTGATCGCCGTTGCGTTGGAGCAAGCTTTCGCCGGGAGGCTCCGATTCGGCAAACGGATGCGGAAAACTTTCCGTGGAGTGGAAACGGCGCCGAAAGCGGGACGTGGAACAGGGGCTTGCGGGCTTCCATGCGGGGCTGTCATCGTGGCGCCATGACGCGCTTGCCGACACCGCCGCTGCTGGCCATCACCGACCGCCGACAGGCGGCGCTGCCGCTGCCCGAACTGGCGGACCGGCTGTTCGCCGCCGGCCTGCGCTGGCTGTCGCTGCGGGAAAAGGACCTGCCGGGGGCGGAGCAACGGGCGCTCGCCCGCGCGCTGGTGGAGCGCGCGCGACCGTGGGGTGCGGTGGTCCTCGTCCATGGCGACGCGGATCTCTCGCGGGCGGCGGGGGCGGGCGGGGTGCATCTGCCGGAGGGCGGCGATCCGGTCGAGGCGCGGCGAATCCTCGGGCCGGGGGCGCTGATCGGCCTGTCGGCGCATGGGGCGGAGGGACTGCGGCGCGCGGCGGAGGCGGGGGCCGATTACGCCACCCTCTCACCGGTGTTTCCGTCGGCCAGCAAGCCCGGCTATGGGCCGGCGCTGGGGGTGGACGGGCTACGCTCCCTCGTCGCCGGGGCCGGGCTGCCGGTGGTGGCGCTGGGCGGGCTGGACGAGACCGGCGCGGCGGCCTGCATGGCGGCCGGCGCGTCCGGAGCGGCGGTCATGGGGCCGCCGATGCGCGATCCCGGGCGCCTCGCCGGCCTCTTGCGCGCGGTCGCCGGATAGGAGTGCCCACACGGCGGGGCTGGACTTTTCGCCAGGGAATGTGCATCTGGTATGTCACATACGAAAATGAATGAACGGCGCCTTCGTGGTCCCGGCACAACGCCCTGGGCCGCTGTCCGCGCAAGTCAGCATAGGGACCCGATCCGATGACCCTTCCGGCGCTCAACGTTCAGCCGCTCGACACCGGCACGACCTTCCGCAGCCAGGTCTACCACTCGCTGAAGCAGGCGATTTCCGAGATGGACATCTACGACCATCAGGCGGAAATCCGGCTGGACGAGCGCCAGTTGAGCGACCTGCTCGGCGTCAGCCGCACGCCGATCCGCGAGGCCCTGACGCTGCTGGAGCAGGAGGGCTTCATCCGCCTGCTGCCGCGCCGGGGCATCTTCGTGATCCGCAAGACCAAGGCCGAGATCATCGAGATGGTCCAGGTCTGGGCGGCGCTGGAGAGCATGGCCGGCCGTCTGGTCGCCGAGAACGCCCCCGACGAGGACATCCGCACCCTGTGGGACCTGTTCCGCAACTTCGAGCAGCGCAGCCCGAAGGAGAATGTCGGCGAATATTCGGAAGCCAACATCGCCTTCCACAAGAGCATCATCCGGCTGAGCGGGTCGAAGCTGATCCAGGAGATGACGGACAACCTGTTCATCCACATGCGGGCGATCCGCAAGCTGACCATCGGCCAGGAAGACCGCGCGGAACGGTCGATCCACGACCACAAGGACATCATCAAGGCGTTGGAGCGCCGCGACGCCGACCAGGCCGAGAGGCTGATCCGTGAACATACCCTCGGTCTGGCGGCGCACGTCGCGAAGCACTGCGACTTTCTTGAGTGACTGTTTTTGAATGACGGTCAGGCCGGCTCGAAGGCCGGCTGGCCAGCGGCGGGCGCGATGCGGTTCCCGTCCGGCGTGATGGTGATGACGCGCAGGCTGTTGGTGGCGCCCGGCGTTCCGAAGGGGACGCCGGCCGTCACGATCAGCGACTCCCCGGCGGCGCCGATTCCTTCCTGCGAGGCGATCATGCTCGCCCGCTCCACCATCTCCGAGAAGCTTTCCACGTCCGCCGTCCAGACCGGGTGGATGCCCCAGCCGAGCGCCAGACGGCGCGCCGTCTCGCGGCGGGCGCTGAGGCCGAGGATGGGGACGGGCGGCCGCTCCCGCGCCGCGCGCAGCGCCGTCGATCCCGTCGTGGTGAAGGTCGCGATGGCGGCGGCCGAAATGGTCTCGGCGATCTGCCGGGCGGCGGCCGACATGGCGTCGGCGGTGGTCGCCTCCGGCCGGGGATGGTCGGCGTCCATGATCGTGCGGTAGAGCGGGTCGCGCTCGACGCGGCGGACGATGCGGTCCATCATCGCCACCGCCTCCGCCGGATAGCTGCCCGAGGCGGATTCGGCCGAGAGCATCACCGCGTCGGCGCCGTCATACACGGCGGTCGCCACGTCCGACGCCTCCGCGCGGGTCGGGCTCGGCTCGTTGATCATCGATTCCAGCATCTGGGTGGCGACGATCACCGGCTTGCCCAGGGCGCGGCACAGGCGGATCATCCGCTTTTGCAGGCCGGGCACGTCCTCCGGCGGCAGTTCCACGCCGAGGTCGCCGCGCGCCACCATGATGGCGTCGGACAGCCGGATGATCTCCGGCAGGTGCGGCAGGGCGGCCGGCTTCTCGACCTTGGTGATGATCTGAGCGCGGTCGCCGATCAGGCCGCGCGCCTCGATGATGTCCTCCGGCCGCCGCACGAAGCTGAGGCCGATCCAGTCCACCCCCAGCGCCAGACCGAAGCGCAGGTCGCTGCGGTCCTTGTCGGACAGCGCGCTGAGCGCCAGCGTCGTGCCGGGCACGTTCATGCCCTTGCGGTCGGACAGGGTTCCGCCGACCACCACCTCGGTGTTCGCGTGGTCCGGCCCGCAGTCGCGCACGCGCAGGCGGATGCGGCCGTCGTTCAGCAGCAGTTCGTGCCCCGGGGCGAGGCCCTCGAAAATCTCCGGATGCGGCAGACAGACCCGCCGGCGGTCGCCCGGCGTCGGGTCGCGGTCGAAGCGGAAGCGGTCGCCGGCGGACAGCGCGACCGCGCCCTGGGCGAAGGTGCCGACGCGCAGCTTCGGCCCTTGCAGGTCGAGCAGGACGCCGACCGGCCGGCCGATGGTTTCCTCCACGGCGCGGATCTGGCGGTAGCGCTCGGCGTGCTCCGGCTGGCTGCCGTGGCTGGCGTTGAGGCGGAACACGTCCACCCCGGCCTCCGCCAGCGCGAAGATCTGGCTGTAGGTCGAGCTGGCCGGTCCCAGCGTGGCGACGATCTTGGTGCTGCGGTTGCGCGGCATGGCTGTGCCTCCTCGGCTCGCGGTGACGGGGCGATGCTGCGGCCGGGCGGAGGGGAGGGTCAACGAACGCGGGGTGCTTTTCCGCATGGTGGGAACGCGGGGGCGCGGGCTTGACCGGACAGGGCGGGGCGTGGGTCCATCGCATCCTGAAGACTCCCATGAGATCCGCCGTGGAAAGCCAGCCCATTCCTTCCGCCAGTCTGATCCTGCTGCGCGACGGCGCTGACGGGTTGGAGCTGTTCATGATCCGGCGGAACGCCGCCCTGCGCTTCGCGGCCGGGGCCACGGTGTTCCCCGGCGGGCGGGTCGATCCGGAGGACGGAACCGGCGCGCCGGGCGACGACCGTCCGCTCCGCCGCGCCGCCATCCGCGAGGCGTTCGAGGAATGCGGCATCCTGCTGGCGCACGGGGCTGTGGATGCGGCCACGCTGGCGGCACTGCGCGCGCCGTCGCCGGTTCCCCTGGCCGAGCGCCTGCGGCGGGCCGGGATGGCGCCCGCCGTCGCGGCGCTGGTGCCCTTCGCCCGCTGGATCACGCCGGAAGGCGTGTGGCGGCGCTTCGACACGACCTTCTTTCTGGCCGCCGCCCCGGCCGGACAGGTCGCGGCTGTCGATGGGGGCGAGGCGGTGGCCGGATTGTGGGGAACGCCCGCCGCGATCCTGCGCGAGGCCGAGGCCGGCCGGCTGTCGCTGGTCTTCGCCACGCGCATGAACCTGCTGCGGCTGTCCGGATGCGGCAGCGTCGCGGAGGCGCTGGCCGCCGCCGCACGGCACCAGCCGCTGGCGCCCATCCTGCCCCGCCG
The DNA here is from genome assembly GCA_023416195.1 of Pseudomonadota bacterium. GTDB lineage: Bacteria > Pseudomonadota > Alphaproteobacteria > Azospirillales > Azospirillaceae > Azospirillum. The sequence continues at coordinate 9,122 of JAEZID010000189.1, forward strand.
GATCGACGGTCCGGGCGGCGCGGTGTTCCGCATTCCGGACGATGTCGGCTACTCGGTGACCGAACTTGCCGCCTCCGACGTCCGGCTCGGGTGATACGGACGGCGCTCAATGGAAGCGTTCAAGCGCCGCCGGTATGAGAACCAAGAATGACGGTCCAGGGAGAGAAACCATGACCATGCCTGACGCGGGCAGCCGTCCGCGCTTCCGCCGCCGCCGTGACCGGGAGTTCGCCATGCGCCTGTTCGGGCTGACGGGGTGGAGCGGCAGCGGCAAGACCACGCTGATGACCAGGCTGCTGCCGGCGCTGATCGGGCAGGGCCTTCAGGTCTCGACGCTGAAGCACGCGCACAAGGGCTTCGACATCGACCATCCCGGAAAGGACAGCCACACCCACCGCATGGCCGGCGCCACCGAGGTTCTGGTCGGCTCCCCGATCCGCTGGGCGCTGGTCCGCGAACTGCGCGACGAGCCGGAGCCGACGCTGGCGGAGTTGCTGTCCCACATGGCGCCGGTGGACCTGCTGCTGATCGAGGGGTTCAAGCGCGACCGTCACCCGAAGCTGGAGGTGTGGCGCCGGTCCGTGGGCAAGCCGCTGATCGCGGCGGGCGACCCGACCGTCGTTGCCGTGGTCAGCGACGGCCCGGTGCCGGAATCGCCCGTTCCGGTCCTCGGCTTCGACGACATCGCGGCGATCACCGCGCTGATCGTCGAGACGGCGTTGCCGATGAAAATGATGGTGGACTAAACAGTTGAAGTGGCTGTAATTTTTACAGCTTCCTGCTTTGCGGCCTTTGCGCATCTGGCATTTGGCATACCAGAGTAAGATCATCTCCATCAACACGATGGAGAACAGCAATGACCACCTCGACCTTCTCCCATGCCGGCGCCGATCGCAACTCGTCGCACGTCATCCACGCCGTCGGTGCTTTCCTGGTCGCCTGGTTCCAGGCCACGCCCGCCTACTTCCTGTATCGCGCCCTCACCCGTTGAGCACCCTTCATCGGGTGGGAGGCGCCGCCGAAGTGGCGCGGATCACCGAAAGACGGCAACGGAAAAACGGGCTGCGTCACCGTCGCGGCCCGTTTTCGTTTTTGCCCCCGAACAGGTATGATGCCGAACGGGTATGATCGGAGCGGCGCAACGGAGTGCCGTACCGCCTTGTTTCCTATGGGATGGGCTTGGCAAGCCGGAGACCGGATACAAGGGCTACCGGACAGGGGCATCGGGCAGGGTTCGCAGGAATGACCGACAGCGACAGTTTGAAGTTTGTGATTGGTTGGAGCCTCGGGGGCATCGTCGCCAGCGGACTGATGATGGCCGCCTTGTTCGCCCTGCAACAGGCAACGCCGGAGCGGGAGATCGTGACCGAGCGCTCGGTGAACAGCCTCGACGAGCAGACCTGCCGCCGGATGATGGAAGCCTTTGTCGAGCAGTCCCGGTCGGGCACTCAGATCATCTGGCTGTGGGCCGAGGAATCCACCCCGCGCGTTTTCGGAGCCGGGACCTGGACCAAGCAGAAGGTGGACATCACGGCGCCGCCCCGCCCCTATGCGTTCGACCCGGCGACCCAGACCGCTCCGCCGGAGGCCTGCTCCTTCAAGCAGAACTCGCTGCACGTCGTGGCCTATGAACCCAAGGACAAGGGCAGCGCCTTCATCAGCGACCGCATCGAGTAGCCGCCTGTATCGAGCGGCTTCGGCGCGCCGGATCGGGGATCAGGCGCCACAGGCGGCGCGATACGTTTCCAGGGTGGCGCGCAGCTCGCTCGGGATCGGGATCGAGGCAAAGCTGTCCAGCGCCGTCGCCACCACCGTCAGGCGGCCGGACAGACGCACGGTGCCGTCGACCTCGCCGGTGATGCCGATGCCGATGGAACTGCGGCCGATGCGCTCGACCAGAATGCCCAGGGTGAGGGTTTCCCCCATGCGGCTCGGGATCACGAAGTCGCACTCCGCGCGGACGATGGGAAGTCCGATCCGCTGGTCGAGAATCAGGCTGGCGTAGTTGATGTTCAGGCCGTGGGTGAACCAGTCCTCGACCACCCCGTTGAACATGTCGAAATAAACCGGGAAATAGACGATGCCCGCCGGATCCGTGTGGGAGAACCGGATGGGCCGGTGCACGCGGAAAGCGCCGGGAGGCAGCGGGCGATGCCGCGCTTCGTTTTGGCTATGCTTGTCCAGTCGTGCGAGGTTGTCGGGCATCGTGGGTGCTGTTCCTGTGTGGAGACGCGGAGACGGAAATCTTGGCGAGCCTCTAATTGTTTGCTCGGCAAACATTCTAAATACGGTACTACAGGCAACGGCCCGGGTCAGCAAGCGAAATGTCGGCCCACCTGTTCAAAAGTTGTACATCATCCGTCCGATGCTGACGTCCGCGCGAGGCTGTCCGTCGGGTCGGCTTTCTGGTGGCGCGAGGGTAAGCCTTTCCAAAGGGCATATTGACGCCTTTCTGTGCAGAATTTAGCATTTTTGGTGTCTGGCATGCCAAATACAACATGCCATCCGTTCCCACCCCTGCGGACAGCCGGAACTGCGCCATGAAGCCCATCATGTCCTTTGTCAGCAAGATGAAAGGCGATGGGCGGCCCCCCGGACGCCCGCCGATGGGCGACGTGCTCTGGTCCTGGTTCGGGGCCAGTTCCGGAATCGGAGCCATCTCCGTTCTGGCGCTCATGAGCAAGCTTCCCTTGCTGATGGCTCCCTTCGGGGCGACCTGCGTGCTTATTTTCGCGGCGTCCGACAGCCCGCTGGCCCAACCGCGCGCCGTCATCGGCGGATACCTGATGTCGGCCCTCGTCGGCGTGCTCGCCCTGCTTATGTTCGGCACGGCTCCCTGGGTGCTCGCGATCGCGGTCGGCACGGCCATCGCGTTGATGCAGCTGACACGGACGCTGCACGCGCCGGCCGGTGCGGTTCCACTGCTGGCGCTTTCGAGCGGCACGGATTCCCTTTTGCTCATTCCAAGCGTGTTCGTGGGGTCCTGCACGTTGATCGGCATCGGCTTGGTCGTCAACAACCTGCGAAAAGATCGCTCGTACCCCCGCTATTGGGTGTGAAGCACCGGGCAAAATGCTGGTTTGGCGATTTGTTCGGCACGCCACCAAAAACGCTTGCCCTCCATTGGCATCTGGTATACCGTATGACCAATGCCAATGACGGCCGAGCAAGAAGCTGGCATGTTTCGCTCCTCTGGGGGCCGTGCCGGGAACTCGGAAGCGGGAATTTGGGAGAGAGGCGCCATGATCACGGCCATCGACATCGATCAATTCGTGATGGCCATTGGCGACGCCATCATCGTTTCGGACCCGCGCGGGGCCATCACCGTGTGGAATACGGCGGCGGAGCGCATGTTCGGCTTCTCGCGGGACGAGGCGCTCGGCCGGTCCCTCGACCTCATCATCCCGGAGCGGCAGCGCCAGCGCCACTGGGATGGCTATGAGAAGACGATGGAAACGGGCGAGACCCGCTACGGCACGCAGGTGCTGCGGGTTCCTGCCCTGCACAAGGACGGCCACACGCTGTCCATCGCCTTCACCGTCGGCCTGCTGCGGACGGCGGACGGCACGGTGACCGGGATCGTCGCGGTCGTCCGCGACGAGACCAGCCGCTGGAACGAGGAGCGCGCGCTGCGCCGCCGTCTTGCCGCGCTGGACTCCACGCCGGGCTGAACAGAACGGAATCCGACACCATGGAGCCGCCTCGGGCGGGCTTATCCGGTGTCGATTGGCCGAAGGGCGCCGTCCCTTGGGCCGAACTTCGGGAACAGCGTCAGAAGATCCAATAGGGAGAGAGACACATCATGAGCAAGCCGCTGGAAGGGATCAAGATCATCGACTTCACGCACGTCCAGGCCGGTCCTGCCTGCACGCAGTTGCTGGCGTGGTATGGCGCCGACGTGATCAAGGTCGAGCGTCCTGGTTCCGGCGACGTCACCCGCAACCAGCTCCGCGACATCCCGGAGGCGGACGCCCTCTACTTCACGATGCTGAACAGCAACAAGCGCTCCATCACCCTGGACACCAAGACCAAGCAGGGCAAGGAGGTGCTGGAGAAGCTGATCCGCCAGTCCGACGTGATGGTGGAGAACTTCGGCCCCGGCGCGCTCGACCGCATGGGCTTCTCGTGGGAGCGCATCAACGAGCTGAACCCCGGCATGATCGTCGCCTCGGTGAAGGGCTTCAGCGACGGCCACCATTATGAGGATCTGAAGGTTTACGAGAACGTGGCCCAGTGCGCCGGCGGCGCCGCCTCCACCACCGGCTTCTGGGACGGCCCGCCGACGGTCAGCGCCGCGGCACTCGGCGACAGCAACACCGGCATGCATCTGGCCATCGGCATCCTGACCGCCCTCATGCACCGCCAGAAGACCGGCAAGGGCCAGAAGGTCGCCGTGTCCATGCAGGACGCCGTCATCAACCTGTGCCGCGTCAAGCTGCGCGACCAGCAGCGCCTCGACCGCATCGGCTATCTGGAGGAGTATCCCCAGTACCCGCACGGCGAGTTCAGCGACGTGGTGCCGCGCGGCGGCAACGCGGGCGGCGGCGGCCAGCCGGGCTGGGTGCTGAAGTGCAAGGGCTGGGAGACCGATCCCAACGCCTACATCTACTTCACCATCCAGGGCCACGCCTGGGCGCCGATCTGCAAGGCGCTGGGCCGGGAGGAGTGGATCGACGATCCGGCCTACAACACGCCGCTGGCGCGTCAGGACAAGATCTTCGACATCTTCGCCACCATCGAGGACTGGCTGAAGGACAAGACCAAGTACGAGGCGGTCGACATCCTGCGCAAGTTCGACATCCCCTGCGCGCCGGTTCTGACCATGAAGGAGATCGCCGAATGCCCGTCGCTGCGCAAGAGCGGCACCATCGTCGAGGTGGACCACAAGCAGCGCGGCAAGTACCTGACCGTCGGCAGCCCGGTCAAGTTCTCCAACCTTCAGGTCGAGGTCACCGGCTCGCCGCTGCTGGGTGAGCACACGGACGATATCCTCGCCTCGCTCGGCTACAGCAAGGACCAGATCATGGAGATGCACGAGGCCAAGGTCGTCTGACCGGCAGCCGAACCGCAAACCCGCAACGACGGCGCCCCTCGCGGGCGCCGTCTCTTTTCGCGGGGGTTCAGCGCAGCCAGTCCTTCACCTCGCGGATGCGTTGGTCGCCCTCGGCCGTGCGCGCGTAGGACTTGCCGTATTGGGTCTGGTACTCGCGAACGCAGCCTTGCTTGACCAACTCTTCCAACGCGGGCCTGACGACGGCCGGCTTCAGGTTCGTCGATCGGGTGATGGCGAGCAGCGTGGCCGGCGGCACGGTGATGCTCGGTCCCGGTGTCGCGCGCAGCGTGGTGAGCGTGGTCCAGTTCACGGACATTGGTGACATCATGCGAACTTCCCTTGGGCTGGCGACCTCTCGGCCTCTCCATCCACCCGGTTCGTTCGCCCGGCCGGTGGGCCGACAGATGCAAGCATACGGTCACAACCCACGCCAAGGTCAAGGGTTCCGGCGATCCGCCGAACGGTCCGGCGCAGAGGCGGTTTTGACCGTGACCGGCTTCAGCACCCAGGCGCCGGAGGGCGGCAGCGCCGCGCCGGGCTGGACGACGGCGCCGGTCAGCAGATCCCGCATGGGGCCGGCGAAACGGGGCGCCTCGGCCGGCTCGCCGCCGAAGTTCAGCACCACCGTGACCGGCTCGGCGCCCGGCCGGCGGTAGGCCAGCACCGTGTCGGGCTGCGGCGTCTCCACCCACTCGATGCCGGGGGCGTGCAGGGCCGCTTCCGTCCGGCGCAGCTCCGCCAGCCGCGTGTAGAAGCCGCGCAAGCCCTGCGGATCGTCCCAGGCGACCGGCTGCGGTTCCCCATAGGGCTCGTAGGCGGC
>JAEZID010000226.1 GCA_023416195.1 Pseudomonadota bacterium
CAGGGCATCTGGAACATGGAGATGGGCGAGCGCAACGGCGCCATCGTCGCCGCGTTCCCGGTGGAGGAGACGCATCAGGTGATGATGGTCACCAACGGCGGTCAGGTCATCCGCATGCCGATCCACGACGTGCGCGTCGCCGGCCGCAAGACGCTGGGCGTCACCCTGTTCCGCGTCGGCGCCGACGAGCGCGTGGTCTCCGTCGCCTCCATCGAGGAGGAGGAAGACAACGGGAACGGCAATGGCGTCGCCGAGAATGGCACCGCCGAGAATGGCGCTGCCGACACCAGTTCTGCCGACAACGGCGCCGTGGACGGCGGTGCTGCGGACGGCGGCCCCGAAAGCGTGAGCGAATAAGAAAAGGGCGGAAGGGTACTCCCATGGCCAAGCGCCGCATCGGTGTCTATCCCGGCACCTTCGACCCGATCACCAACGGGCATCTGGACATCATCCAGCGCGCCTCGCGGCTGGTCGATCACCTGATCGTCGGCGTCGCCCGCAACGCCGGCAAAGGCCCGCTCTTCTCGACCGACGAGCGGGTCGCCATGGTGCGCGAGGACCTGGCCGCCCTGAACAACGGTGCCAGCATCGAAGTGCGGGCCTTCGACACGCTGCTGATGCACTTCGCGATCGAGGTGAACGCGAACGTCATCATCCGCGGCCTGCGCGCCGTTTCCGACTTCGAGTACGAATTCCAGATGGCGGGCATGAACGCCCGCCTGAACCCGAAGGTCGAGACCATGTTCCTCATGGCCTCGGAAAAGCACCAGTTCATCTCCTCGCGCTTCGTGAAGGAGATCGGGCGCCTTGGCGGCGACATCCGCCATTTCGTCAGCGGTCGCGTGGCCGAGCATCTGGCCGAGCGCTTCGCGCGGGAGTCCGCCGACGCCAGCAAGGCGGTGCAGACGCTGAAGCAGTGACCGTTTCGGCATGAGCGGGATGCCGCAGGGTTGACGGGCAATTATTGTGCGTCATGCTCAACCCTGTGGTTGACCGACGGACCGCCACCCCCTATGGTGCGCCCGTTCCGCGCTGGCGGCGCGCCAACAGCCGGCGGTCGGGCTCTTTGCCAGCCGCCCCACGTCCGCCGCAGTGTCGTGGAACATGATCCGGTAGCTCAGTCGGTAGAGCACGTGACTTTTAATCATGTGGTCGTGGGTTCGAGTCCCACCCGGATCACCAACCTTTCAAAGCGTCAGCCTTCGTTACGGGATGCTTCGGCGGTTTTGCTTCCGCTTTGAGGCACGGCACCCGGCAACTTCGCCCCACCGCGCGCATAGACCTGCCCCGGCAGGCATTCCCGGTCGACCGGCACGACGACGGCGCCCGGCTGGTCCTTCAGCGCCACCCAGGCGTCATAGCCGACGATCTCCTCCACGCCCCAATGAACGCCGTACACCAGCCCGCGAACGTTGGAGATCGGGATGCGTGCCCCGGCCAGCATGGACGCCACCACCGCGTTGCACGGGTGGGGGCTGAGCCGGTCGAGGGTCTCCACCGCGCCCGGCTCCGGCGTGCCGCGCGGGGATGGGTGCAGGCCGGCGCAGGCCGCCAACAGAAGCAACGGCACGAAACGCACTCCGTGCCGACCGGTTCGCGACTTCGCCATGGCCCCGACCTCCCAACCCGTTTCCATCCCTTCGGAAGAAACATGGAGCCGTTCCGGTGCTAGAGTAAGGCCCTTCGCAAGAGGTTCCCTGCCCGTGTCGCGCGCCGAACGCCTTCTCGACCTGATCCAGACCCTCCGGCGCCACCGCCGGCCGGTGAGCGGGCACGTGCTGGCCGGCGAACTCGGCGTCAGCCTGCGCACCCTCTATCGCGACATCGCCACCTTGCAGGCGCAGGGCGCCCAGATCGATGGGGAACCGGGAGTCGGCTACCTGCTGCGGCCGGGCTTCGTGCTGCCGCCCCTGATGTTCTCGGAGGAGGAGATCGAGGCGCTGGTGCTCGGGTCGCGCTGGGTGGCGGAGCGCGGGGATCATCGCCTCGGCGCCGCCGCGCGCAACGCGCTGGCCAAGATCGCGGCGGTGCTGCCGGCGGATCTGCGCGAGGATCTCGACGCCTCCGCGCTGCTCGTCGGGCCGGGCGAGTCCATCGCCGCCGGGGACGCCGAGCTGGCCGCCATCCGCAGGGCGATCCGCACCGAACGCAAGGTCGGCATCACCTACCGCGACGGCAAGGAGTCGCAAAGCCAGCGCACGATCTGGCCCTTCGCGCTCGGTTTCTTCGACCGCGCGCGGGTCGTCGTCGCCTGGTGCGAGCTGCGGCAGGCCATCCGCCATTTCCGCACCGACCGCATCCTGGCGCTGACGGTGACGGAGACGCGCTACCCGCGCCGCCGTCAGGCGCTGCTCAAGGAATGGCGGGAGGTGGAGGGGATCCGCGCGCAGTAGCGGTGCGCGCTTCACTGCTGACAAAAACTGACAGCATGTCCGCGTAGGGTCGGTCCATCGAAACGCGGAACGAAGGAAACGCCGCCATGACCGACCTCAGCTTCGTCCTCCTCTACGTCGAGAACCCGACCGCCAGCGCCACCTTCTACGCCGATCTGCTGGACAAGCAGCCGGTCGAGGCCTCCCCGACCTTCGCCATGTTCGCCATGGAATCGGGCGTCATGCTGGGCCTGTGGTCGCGCCACACGGTCGCCCCGGCCGCGACGGTTCCGCCCGGCGGCAGCGAGATCGCCTTCACCGTCGCCGACGCCACGGCGGTCGAGGCCACCCATCAGGATTGGCGCAAGCGCGGCCTGACCATCGCGCAGGAGCCGACCGCCATGGACTTCGGCCACACCTTCGTCGCGCTGGACCCGGACGGTCATCGCCTGCGCGTCTTCGCGCCGACCGCTCACTGAGGAGGGCGCGCCCATGAGCACGACCAGGAGCAAGACCAGGAGCACGGCCACGAGCCGCAACTGGATCGCGGTCGCCTCGGCCGAGCATGTCAGGCTCGGCCGCGCCGGGGGCTTCATGCAGGTCTGCCACGGGAAGGCGGCACCGCTGCGCCGCATCCACCCCGGCGACCGGGTCGCCTACTACTCCCCCTCGGACGCGTTCCGGGGGAAGGACCGGCTTCAGTCCTTCACGGCCATCGGCGTCGTGAAGGACGGCGCGCCCTACCCCTTCGACATGGGCGGGGGCTTCGTCCCCCACCGGCGCGACGTGGCGTGGCTGGACGGGCGGGAGGCGCCGATCCAACCCCTGCTGAATGCCCTGGATTTCTCGGCGGGGGTGCGGAACTGGGGCTATCAGCTGCGCTTCGGCCTGTTCGAGGTCAGCGACCACGACCTGCGCCTGATCGCCGACGCCATGGAGGCGCCGTTGCCCGCGTGACGATGCCTATTCGTTCATGGGCAGCGACGGCCAGGGCATCGATGGACGGTCCGGGGGTTGCCGCGAACAATCGGCCCGCGCGCAGTCGCAGGCCGGGAACATGCAGCCGTCCCCGTTCACGTCCGTCGCCCGCACCGCAAGGTCGTACCGCACCCCTTGCATCAGCCCCGCGCCGTTGCGCGCGTGCCGTTCGTAGCATTCGACGACGTTGCGTATACGAATCAACAGCGCGCGGCGTTCGTCGATGGCCGGGTCCATGGCCGCTCTCCCGTCTTTCGTGTGTCTTCGATGGTAACGGGCCGCCGGGCCATGCCTCCCGGGATCTTCGGTGGATCATCCGTCCGTCGTCTCCGTTCCCGTTCCAGAAAAACGCTGGAGACGGATATGGATCGGGACAAGCTGAAGCGCGTGGCCGACGCCCTGGGCGAGGTTCACCTGTACGACAAGCATCACACCGGCGAGATGATCGCCATGCGGCTGCGGGACTCCCTGGCCGACCTGCCCGGCTACGGCCCCGCCGAGGTGGAGGACAAGCTGATGCGGCTGGCTCGCGTGGCGATCGAGGCCGTCGAGGCGGGCGAAACCGACCCGGGGAAACAGGCGCCGTGAGCTTGCGCCGCCCCGCCTGTTGTCCGGACGAACGCACATGTCCAGGGGAGACGCCGCATGAGCGACAAATCCAAGAGCGATCAGCCGCACCGGAACGAAACCCACCCGCCGCGCAGCTACGATCCCGGCACCGCCAAGCCCATGAGCGACCGTGACGAGGCCCGCCCCGGCACGCCGGGCACCGGCGAGGACATCGACCCCAAGACGGGCGAGACGTTCAACGAGGGCATCGGCGGCGCCTGACCGCCCCGCGCAAAGGCTCGCGCCCTCCCCCGCTTCACGACGGGGGAGGGCTTTTTGTCGTCAGCGGACGCGCTCGCAATGCACCACGCCCTCGTCGCGGCCGGTCACCCGCAGGGTGAAGCGCCGCGTCCGGTTCGTTGGGGCGAGCACGTTGATCAGATCGCCGACGCTCAGTTCCCGCGCGGTGTCGAGCAATTCGCCCTCCGCCAATTCCTCCTCCAAGTCGGGCGCGGCCTCGATGCTCCAGATCGTGCCGATAGGCGTGTGGCTGTCGCGGTGCAGGCCGAGCACCGGAGCCGGCTTCACGGCACGACGCGAGAAGAGCCCCATGATCGACGATCCTCGATTGTCTTAGAACGCCTGTTGTCAGAACGCCCGCCGCCGCCGTGCCCACACGTCGGCCGGAAGGCCGCTCATCAACCCGATGGGCACCATGAACAGGGCGAGATTTACCCAGGAGAACGGGCGCTGTGGCCGCTGGGCGATGCCGCTGTTCCGCGCATGCCCATTATTCCAATGCCCGTTATGCCCATGCCCGGCGCGTTCCAGCCAGCCGCCGCTCGCCCCGCTGTGTTCCGGCATGGGCGACAGCACCGCGCCGGGCGTCTCGCGCGCCGGGCGGTTCTCGAACATGTTGCGGTCCACCATGTGCGCCATCATCCGCTCGGTCATGGCCGGCGCGACGGCGTGCTGCAAGGCGGCGACCCGGCCGACGTTGCCGACGAATACGTCGTTCTTCGGCTTCTCGGCCAGCGCGACGATGGCGGCGGCCACCTGTTCCGGCGGGTAGAGCGGGTCCAGCGGCCTGATCGCCCGGCCGGTGTAGTTGGCGGCGTGCTGCCACAGCGGCGTGTCGATGGGGCCGGGCATGACCGTGCAGACGTGGATGTCCGGCTCCTCCACCAACTCCTGCCGCAGCGTTTCGGAGAATCCGCGCACCGCGAACTTGCTCGCCACATAGCCGGCGGTGTAGCGCTGCCCGACCGTGGAGGCCATGGAGGACACGTTGATGATCGTCCCCTCGCCCCGGTCCAGGAAATGCGGCAGCACCGCCCGGCAGCCGTTGGCCGTGCCGAAGAAGTTGGTGCGCATGACCTCCTCGAAGACGTCCTGCGGCGTCTCCTCGAATCCGCCGAAAGCGATCACGCCCGCGTTGTTCACCCAGACGTCGATGCCGCCGAAGGCGTCGATCGCGCGCTCGGCCAGCCGGTTCACCTGCTCCTGGTCGCGGACGTCGGTGGGCACGACCATGGCCCGCCCGCCGGCCTCCAGGCATTCCTCGGCAACCTCGTGCAGCGCGGCGTGCCGCCGCGCCGCCAGCACCACCGCCGCGCCGCGCCGCGCGAAATCAACGGCGGTCGCCCGGCCGATCCCGCTGGACGCGCCGGTGATGACCACCACCTTGTCGAGTTGCGCCATATGCTTCGTTCCCGCACCGTTCCGTTGGACGTGTCGCAGGACTAAACACCGCAACAGGGCAAAGGTGCCCCGAATGCCCCCCTTGACCAGAAGTCTGGAGACCGATGCGCGAACCCGCTAAAGTCGCTCCCGGACACTGGGAATGGCGAAGGGGGCGGCGACCGTGGCGGCGAAGGAACTCGACGTGAAGGGGCTTCACTGCCCGCTTCCCATCCTGCGCACGCGCGCCCTTCTGGACCGGATGACGCCGGGGGAGGAGGTGGTCGTCTACGCCACCGACCCGGCCTCGGTCATCGATTTCAAGCATTTCTGCAACACGACCGAGAACGAGCTGCTCGCCCACGAGACGCGCGGCGACGTGTTCGTCTACCACATCCGCCGGGGCACCCCCGCCCCGTGACGCCGACACATTCGACCGAGCCAACGATGGAGGCCGTTTCCATGCCGACCCTGCGCCCCGCGGTCCCGCCGCCGCTGCGACCCGGCGCGGTGATCCATGGCCCCGGCTCGGCCGAGGTGGACGACCTGCTCGACCGCTTCACGACGGAGCTGCGGCGGCGCGGCTTTCGCGTCGGCGGCGTGGTCCAGCGCAACCACGGCGCCATCGACGACTGCGCCGACCGGATGGAGCTGGTGGACGTCGCCACCGGCCGCGCCTTCGGCATCTCCCAGAATCTGGGCCGCGAATCGCAATCCTGCCGGGTCGATCCCGCCGGCGTCGCCGACGCCAGCCAGGTCGTCCGCCGCGCCATCGCGGAGCGCGTGGACCTGCTGGTCGTCAACAAGTTCGCCGGGCTGGAAGCGCACGGCGCGGGCCTCGCCGACGAGCTGCTGACCGGCATCTCCGAAGGCATTCCCGTGCTGACCAGCGTGGGCAGCCGCTTCCTCAACGAATGGCAGACCTTCACCGGCGGCTACGCCGCGCTGCTGTCGCCGGACGACGCCGCGCTGTGGCGCTGGTGGGGCACGCACCGGCTCTACGACGACCTGCTGCTCGGCGTGCGCGACGCCGTGGTGCGCCGCGTGGTGATCGGCGCGAAGTGGATCATGGTGGAGACGGACGAGACCGTCGGCCTTGCCGCCCGCCCCTCGGTCACGGCGGGCGCCGCGATTCCCGCCCCCGAAAGCTGGGCCGGCGGCAGCCTCGCGGCACTCGCCGCGCCGGCCGCGCGGTCCTGGGACCCGCTGGAATCGGCCATCGGCATCGCCGCGCTGAACGCCCACTA
>JAEZID010000250.1 GCA_023416195.1 Pseudomonadota bacterium
CGGGCCGGCGCTGCTGCTCGACCTCGTCGCCGATCTGCGCAGGCGTTTCGCGCCGCTGGTCGCCATTTACGACGGCAAGGCGTCCTTGCAGGACCGCACCGTGTCCACCGGCATCGTCTCGACGGGCTTGGTCAACCGCTTCGGCACCGGCGGCCATGTCGGACGCGCCTCCGGACGGGGGCTCGACGCACGCCGCAGTCCCGGCTACGCCCCCTACGACGACCTGGAATTCGAGGTTCCCGTCCTGACCGAGGGCGACGTGAACGCCCGCGTGTGGATCCGCATCCGCGAGGTCGAACAATCGCTCGGCCTCGTCGAGCAGATCGTCAAGCGCATCCCCGGCGTGCCGCGCCGCCCCGACGGCACCACGCCGCTGCCGTGCGTTCCGGTTCCGGTCGAAGGGCAGGGGCAGGGGCAGGGCAGGGAGGGCATGGCCCTTGTCGAGGCTTTCCGGGGCGAAATCCTGACCTGGGTGCGGGTGAACGGCGACGGCACCATCGACCGCTGCCACCCGCGCGACCCATCCTGGTTCCAGTGGCCGCTGCTGGAGGCCGCCATCGAGGGCAACATCGTGGCCGACTTCCCGCTGTGCAACAAGTCGTTCAACTGTTCCTACTCGGGCCACGACCTGTAGGGGGCCGCCCCTAGGAGACCATGATTTGTTCAAACATATCCTCAGGTCCCTCACGGGCGGCCCCGTCACCGAAGCGGCCCCGGCGCCCTCCGACCCGGCTCTGGCCGAACTGGCCGACAAGCTGCAAAAGGCGGCCAAGGCGCGGCTCGGCCGCAGCCTGTCCATCCGCGAGGTGGACGCCGGCTCCTGCAACGGGTGCGAACTGGAAATCCACGCGCTGAACAACCCGATCTACGATCTGGAGCGCTTCGGCATCCGCTTCGTTGCCTCGCCCCGGCACGCCGACGTTCTGCTGGTGACCGGCCCGGTGACCAAAAACATGCGGGAGGCGCTCTACCGCACCTGGGACGCCACGCCGGACCCGAAATGGGTGGTCGCCTGCGGCGATTGCGCGATCAGCGGCGGCGTGTTCGTCGGCGGCTACGCCTGTGTCGGCCCGGTGGAGGAGGTCGTGCCTGTGGACCTGCGCATTCCCGGCTGCCCACCGCGCCCGGCCGAGTTGCTGGCCGGCCTGCTGGCGCTGCTGGAGACGAGCGCCGCGACGTGAAACAGGCGCCGGCTCAATGAACGATGGTGCTAACGCCGACGCTCCAAAGGTTGAACCGCATCGCCCCGAACCGCCGCCACGCGACCACCGTATAGTCGAAGGCAGCTCTAACAAACGCGGGTCCGTGGAAAGCATGGGCGCAAAGGCGTTGAAGCGTATGGCCGTGCTGTTGGCGCTCGCTCTGCCGGGTTGCGCCGTGCACACGGTCGATTGCTGGCAGTTGGGCGAAGCGGAACTGGTCGATGCGCAGGCGCGGGGCCAATGCGGTGACGCCTTCGCGCGCAACACGCAGGAGATTGTTCCCGCCGGAGCCGTCGCACCGCCCCAGCGCCGCACCCCTCGGCCCATGACCGCCGAACGTTTCGATGAGGGACGAGCCCCAGCCAAGCCATCCAAGCGAAAGAAGCCGAACCGTTGAGCGCGGATCCGGGCAGCAGCGGAACGGAAAGTCCGATTGAACCGGGATGGCTGCATAGAGTGTCTAATTTCCATAATTAACCTTATGCGATTTAGGCCAGGCACAGCCCTGACACGTCAAGTTTGTTGCAATATCCCTCCGTGGAGCCTCATTCGATGGGAACCGCGATGGACGGATCGTACCGCCCCGGACTCGGCCCCTCCACCACGATCCCGACATGCTCCAGCCGGTTGCCCTTGGCGTCGTAATCGTGCCAACGGAACGGCATCACCTCCCGGCGGATGGCACCGATGCCGAAGATCGCCGGATCCTCGAAATAGAACGCCATGTCGTCATAGCCCAGCGCGACCAGCCAGTGGCCGTTCTCCTTGCGTCGCGCCCACTCGGTGATGGAGCGCGTGCCGCCACCCTCGATCCAGGCCTGCACGGCGACGATCACCGGAAAGCCCTTGCCGATCTGGTCGCGCAGCTGCTGTTCGGTCATCTTGCTCATGACCGTGGCCTTCAGCCCGTACTCGTTGGCGACGCGCACGATCTGGCGGAAGTCGTTGGGCGAACCGCCGCGCTCCGTCAGGCGCTGGCGCAGCACGTCCTGCCGCACGTCCAGACCGTAATAGGCGAACACCGCCTGCAACGCGGCGATGCCGGCCCCGTCCTCCCCCGTTTGGCGCACGTCGGGCATGCGCAGGAACTTCTGGGCAGCGCCGCCCGAGGCCGGAGCGGTGCCGAGCGCAAACAGGGACAGCGCCATCGCGGCGCCGCGCAGGAAAGTGCGGAGGTGCGGCATAAACCCTACATGCAGTAAGGAACGGCGGGAGAAATGCCATACCCATAGAGGCTGCGCAAGGGGCCGCCCTTCCCTGCGCCGGCCGGCTCGGCTAAGGTCCCCTGCCCGTTTCCCGAACTTCATCCCGGAAAAAGAGCCCATGGCCCGCAACATCGACCGCCTTATCGACGTGATGGCCCGCCTGCGCGATCCCAACGGCGGCTGCCCCTGGGATCTCGAACAGACCTACAAGACCATCGCCCCGCACACGATCGAGGAGGCGTACGAGGTCGCCGACGCCATCGAGAAGGGCGACCGGACGGCTCTGCGCGAGGAATTGGGCGACCTGCTCTTCCAGGTCGTCTACTACACCCAGATGGCGCGTGAGGAAGGGCTGTTCGATTTCGACGAGGTGGCCGGCGTCATCGCCGACAAGATGATCCGCCGCCACCCGCACGTCTTCGGCGCCGACGAGGTGAAGACCGCCGACCACCAGACCTCCCGCTGGGAGGAGCACAAGGCCGCCGAGCGCGCCGCCAAGGCCGCCGAGGAAGGCCGCGCGCCCTCCGCCCTGGAAGGCGTCATCGCCGGCCTGCCCGCCCTGACCCGCGCGCTGAAGCTCCAGAACCGCGCCGCTCGCGTCGGCTTCGACTGGACCAACGCCCGCGACATCCTCGACAAGATCGAGGAGGAGGTGCGCGAACTTCGCCACGAGATGGACAGCGGTGCCGCGCAGGAGCGGGTGGCCGACGAGATGGGCGACCTGCTGTTCGCCCTGGTCAACCTTGCCCGCCGCCTGAAGGTGGAGCCGGAATCGGCCCTGCGCGGCACCAACGCGAAGTTCGAGCGGCGCTTCCACCGCATCGAGGCCCTGCTCGCCGAACAGGGCCGCAAGCCGGAGGACGCCACCCTCGACGAGATGGAAGCCCTCTGGCAGCGGGCCAAGCGCGAGGAGCGCGGCGAAGCTTAACCGAACGGAGGCTTAACCGAACAGATGCCGGTGCAGCGCCTGCCAGCTCGCGCGGTCGGGCGCCAGCATCACGCCGCCGCCGAGCGCCGTCGGACGATAGGGCTCGCCGTTGAACAGCGCGCTATAGCCGCCGGCCTCGGCGTGCAGCAGGATGCCCGCCGCGTGATCCCAGGGCATCAGGCGGTGGTACAGCGAGAAATGCGCCCGGCCGTCCAGCAGGCGCAAATACTCCTGCGCTGCGCTGGACAGGCAGACGCGCGGGCCGAGCGTCTTGCCGCGCTCGTCCAGCTGACGGCCGAGCGACTCATCGCAGAAGCGCGTGGACAGCGCGCCGGTCATCTCGGGCAGCGGCACCGCCGGCGCGACATGGACGCGCTTGCCGTTCAGATAGGCGCCCTGCCCCTTCACCGCCGTCGCCATCCGGCCGTCGCAGGGATCGTGAATCCAGCCGGCCAGGGTCTCGCCCCGCGCAGCGAGCGCGACGATCACCGCGAACAGGGGCTTGCCGTTGGCGAAGTTGATGGTGCCGGCTGAATTAGGCCAAATTCACGAAGTGTTCGGATCCCATTAGAATTGCGTCTTCAGCGTTGCAGGCACGCAATGCTATGCCCCCAACAGAGACACAAATCCGAACTGTTCGGATTCCGCTACCGCAGCAGGACAACTCCAGCCGCTGCCCCTTCAGGAAACACTTTGAACGGGAATGCCCGTATGTGGGCGCCGTGGACATATGGACGATTGGCGCACGCGCCAAACGCCTGCGCTTCCCACAGGGGGTGGCAAATCGGTGGAAATGCGCGCTTTTGGCTGCGCTTTCCACCGA
>JAEZID010000258.1 GCA_023416195.1 Pseudomonadota bacterium
ACGACAAGTTCAAGGCCAAGTACGAGCTGCCCTTCACCCTCGCCTCCGACAAGGAGACCGGCGTGGCCGAGGCCTACGGCGTGTGGGTGGAAAAGAGCATGTACGGCCGCAAGTACATGGGGCTGGAGCGCGCCACCTTCCTGATCGACAAGGACGGCATCGTCCGCAACGTCTGGCGCAAGGTGAAGGTCACCGGCCATGTGGACGCCGTGCTGAAGGCGGTCCAGGCGCTGTAACGGGCGGTCCTTGTTGGAATGGGGTGCGCGGCGTAGATTGGGTTGACCCGAACGGCCGGACGCACCCCATGCTGACCATCCGCAACCCGGAAGCCGAACGCATCGCCCACGAGTTGGCCTCCCAGCGGGGCCTGGCGGTGGACGACGTCGTCCTGGCCGCGCTGAAGGCCGAACAGCGCAACAACGCCATGAACGGCCCCGGCCACGCCGAGGCGCACGCCCCCCTCACGGGAACGGCCCTGATCGAGGCTGCCAAGCGGATTCAGGAACGTGTCGCATCGCGCCCCATGCTCGACCATCGCCCGGACGACGAAATCCTGGGCTACAACGAGCATGGGACGTTCGAGTGATCGTCGACACATCCGCCCTCATGGCGATCCTGTTCGGAGAGCCAGACGCGCCCCAGCTCTTGGAAACGCTGGCCGGCGCTCCGAATCGTTCCATGTCGGCCGTCCCGCTGTTCGAGGCGTCCCTGGTCGCCGTCCAGAGGCAGGAACTGGCGGGCCTCTCCGACCTGCATGAGCTGATCCGCCTCTTCTCCATCACCATCGTTCCGTTTTCCCAACGGCATGCGGACCTTGCGCTCGACGCCTTCATGCGCTTCGGCAAGGGCCGCCACCCGGCGCGGCTCAACATGGGGGACTGCTGCTCCTACGCGCTGGCGCAGGACATGGGACAGCCGCTTCTGTTCAAGGGCAACGACTTCACGCTGACCGACATCGCGCCCGCCTTGCCTTTCTGACAGCGTCCCTATTCCTCGTCCCCCTCCCCGCCCTCGGCGATCTCGCGCAGCGCGGCGGGATCGAGCAGGGCGATCCGGTGCGACTCGACGCGGCGGATCAGGCCCTTCTTCTGGAAGGCCGAGGTGCGGCGGCTGACCGTTTCCACGCGCAGGCCCAGATAGTCGGCGATGTCCGTCGCGGACATGGGCACCCACACGGGGTTCGTCCGCCCGCCGCAGCGGCCCTGCCGCTCCGACAGTTCCAGCAGGAAGGACGCCAGTTTCTCCTCCGCCGACAACCGGCCCAGCAGGGTCATGCGGTCGAAGGCGTGGGTCAGCCGCTCCGAACCGATGCGGGCGAGGCGGGTCGCCAGTTCCGGATAATCCTCCATCAGCCGGTCCACATCCGGACGGGTGACGGTGCACAGCGCCGTGTCGGCGAGCGTCAGCGCGTCGTAGCCGAAACACTCCCCGTCGCCGACGCCGATCACGTCGCCCCGCCACAGGAAGTCGAGCACCTGACGCCGCCCGTCCGGCAGCGAGCGCTGCAAGGCGACCGCCCCGCTGTTCAGCACGAAGAAGCGGTCGGCCCGGTCGCCTTCGCGCACGACCGCTTGGCCGCGCGCGCGGACCAGGGCGCGCTGGGTGCGGACCAGATCGCGCAGTTCCTCCCGCCGCAACGGCGCGCAGAGGACCGGCGACGCGGTGTCCGGCACGGGGGATAATCGGGTATCGGTGCGCGCGGAGGCGCCCGGCGGGACGATCGATCCGTACATGGCGCAACGGGCCGTTGTTTTCCACAAAGGCCTAAACACCTTACGTTCGGAAATGTCCCAACCGAAAGACTCATCCCGCCGGGCTATTCCCGGCACCCGAAATCGTAAACCCGATGAACAGTTTCGTACTATAACAGATTTTCATAAATTCGCCTCCGTCGAACCGAGCCCATCGCGCTCTGTCGTTCTGACGAAGGACACTCGAACATGGACGTCGCGAACATCGCCCGGCGGCTGGTCGCCGGTGAGCTTCACTATGCCCTTGGCCGTTTCGAGACGGTCCGCCGCGGCTACAGCGCCATCCGGCGTCTGGCGCCCCGCCTGCGACCGCCGTCCTGGCCTCCCCCGCCGACCATGACCCTGCCGGCCACCCTGTTCCCCGGCGTGCGGACCGACGACGCCGTCGCCGCGCTGAAGCGGGATTCGGTGGCCTTCGGCTTCGACCTCCCGCCCGCCCTGGTGCAGGAGATCGTGGTTTTCGCGGAAACCACGCCCATCCGCACCCGTGGCAGCGAGCGGCTGTTCCGCAAGGAGGACGTGCGCGGCGGCCGCCTGTCCGACGGCACGCCGGTGGTGCTGGCCATGGCCCCGGACCCGATGGAGTGCACGGCCATCCGCCGCGTCTGCCGCGACCCGGCCATTTTGGACGCGGCCGGCGCCTTTCTCGGCTACAAGCCCCAAAAGACCATCCCACGCCTGTTCTGGAGCTTCGTCACCGACGTGTCGGACGCCGAACGGCGGCGCCTCGGCCAGACCATCGACTGGCACTTCGACGTGCACGATTTCCACTTCTGCTCCGCCGCCTTCTACCTGACCGACGTGAACGAGGGGGCCGGCGCGCACGCGCTGATCCGCGGCTCGCACCGCGGCAAGCCGATCCGGATGCTGCTGGGCTCCGCCAACGCGGCGGAACGGGATGTGCTGGCCCACTACGGCCGCGAGCGCGTGATGGTGATCGAGGGGCCCGCCGGCACCGGCTTCCTGGAGGACACGTCCTGCTATCACAAGGCCATCGCGCCGAAGGACCGCGACCGCCTGATGTTCCAGATCTGGTTCAGTTAACCCGGCTCACCCGGCGCGGCCGAGGATTTCCTCGGCCAGCGCCTGCATCTCCAGGGCCGCCTGGCTCTTGCGGGCGGCTTCCGTCACCGACAGGCCGGTCAGCAGCGTGCCGGCGTAGGCCGTGCGGTTGCCGATCTGCGCCTCCGCGATGTCCACGGCGGGCGGGTCGACCAGATCCCGCACCCGGCCCACCAGCTCGTCGGCGATCTTGGCGCGCGGCGGCACGCGGTTCAGCACCAGCAGCAGCCGGCGCTTCTCCTGGGCGGCGAGGTCCAGCGTCGGCTGCACCGCCCACAGATCCATCGGGCTCGGCTGCACCGGCGCGATGACGAGGGCGGCGGCGCGCACGGCGATGCGCGCCTCGGTCTGCGCGTGCGGCGGGCTGTCGATCACCACGACCTCATGGTCGCGGGCCAGCCGCTCCACCTCGGCCTGGGTGCGCCAGCCGGTGATCTGGACGTGGGTGAAGCCCGGCTCCCCGCCGGTGGCCTCGCTGCGCACCTCGTGCCAGCGGGTCAGGCTGCCCTGCGGGTCGATGTCCACCGTGGCGACCGAGCGGCCGAGCTGCGCCCAGGCGATGGCCAGATGGGCGACCAGCGTGGTCTTGCCGGCCCCGCCTTTCTGCTGCGCCACGGTGAAGACCTTGCCCGCCATGCCCGCACCCATCATCTGGTTGTTATCCGCGCATGCCCGTCATAAACCTGGAGCGTGGCCGGCGCAACCGCGTGGATTGACTTCATCACCGGACCCGCTACAAAACAGACCGTGACCGAAAAACACCCCGACATCGTTCCGACCACCCCGCAGGGCCTTGCCCGCGCGGGTGACGCCCTGCGCGACGGCGATCTGGTCGCCTTCCCGACCGAGACCGTCTACGGCCTGGGCGGCGACGCCACCAACGACCGCGCTGTGGCCGCGATCTTCGCCGCCAAGGGCCGTCCGCAGTTCAACCCGCTGATCGTCCACGTCCCCGACCTGGAGGCCGGACAGGCCGTCGCCGTCTTCGACGACCGCGCGGTGGAGCTGGCCCAGCAGTTCTGGCCCGGCCCGCTGACCCTGGTCCTGCCCCGCCGCCCGGAGGCCGGCCTGTCGCTGCTCGTCTCCGCCGGTCTCGACAGCGTGGCCGTGCGCGTGCCCAGCCACCCGGTCGGGCAAGCCCTGCTGAAGGCCGCCGGTCGCCCCATCGCCGCACCCAGCGCCAACCGCTCCGGCGCCGTCAGCCCGACCACGCCGCACCACGTCATCGAGAGCCTGGGCGACCGCATCCGCATGGTGGTGGCCGGCGGCAAGTGCCCGGTCGGGCTGGAGTCCACCGTCCTCGACCTGACCGGCGCGGTTCCCGTTCTGCTCCGCCCCGGCGCCGTCCTGCGCGAGGAGATCGAGCAGTTGATCGGCCCCATCGAGGTCTTCTCCGGCCACGCGTCGGCCGACGATGCAAACGCGCCCAAATCGCCCGGCCAGTTGGAAAGCCACTACGCCCCCAACGCCGCCGTGCGCCTCAACGCCACCAGCGCCGAAGACGACGAAGCCTTCCTGACCTTCGGCCCCGACCGTTTCATGCGCGGCGGCAAGGCCCGCCTGAACCTCAGCCCGCAAGGCGACCTGAACGAGGCGGCAGCCAACCTGTTCGCCCACCTCCGCCAACTCGACCAGGAGGGTGCGCGCGCCATCGCCGTCATGCCGATCCCGGACGAGGGTCTGGGCGTCGCCATCAACGACCGTTTGCGCCGGGCAGCGGCGCCGCGCGGCTAGCAAACTTCTTATGCGACTTGGGTTGGTCAAGCTGAGAGATGTTATAAAGCAAGCCAACCCACACGGAGAGCGCGCAAAAGCCACGTTGACTTCGCTGCAATTTTATTTCATGCTAGCTTAGCATAGAAATTGCGGAACATTAAAGAACATGTCAATCAAGCAAAAGGAATTCACATGGTCCCCTTCGGATCTCGAATTCACGACGCGCAATTACGGAGAAAAGTCAACAACACAACCCGTAACAAAGCGCGTCATTGACGGGAGTTCTGAAGAATTCTACCCGACGCCATCATGGGCTACAGCCGCGCTTCTAGATTATGAAAATTTTTCTGGTGAGATTTGGGAGTGCGCTTGCGGAGATGGCGCAATGTCACGAATTTTTGAGCAAAAAGGGCATGAAGTATATAGCTCAGACAAGTACGACAGAGGCTTCGGGAAGCCTGGCGTTGATTTTTTAAATGCAGATCGAGTTTCCGATAACATAGTTACAAATCCTCCGTACAATCTTTCCGGCGAATTTGTTTTGCATGGGCTACGCAAGAGTCGTCGAAAACTTGCTCTTCTTTTGAGACTGGCCTTCCTGGAAGGTAACGAGCGGTATCGCCGTATTTTTGAACCCACGCCACCCTCGCGAATTTGGGTATTCAGTGAGCGCATCACTTTTTACCCAAAAGGAGCTGAAAGAAAAGGATCTGGAACAACGGCTTATGCTTGGCTGGTTTGGGACAAGGACAGCGCTCATGAAAGCCGCATAGGCTGGATCAGCCCTGGACACAAAACGAAAGACTAAGATTGCGAATCAACATAATCTCTCCCCGCCTCAGTAATTTGAAACCCTCGCGGCACTTCAACGGCCCAACCGTTCTTCTCAAGCTTTTTGTGAGATTTTAGATTTCGGACGATCTGAGTAAATTTCATATCGTTTCGATTTTTTAGAGGCCCCGCATCCTCACCATCCGGCTGAAAATATGCGATCAGCTTGCGCTTCAGTGCGGTTGTGGACAAGCGACCGCCTGGAGCAGCTGCGAGCAGCCTCAACGCTGGAAGGACAACATCATTCTCACGTATGCGATCGTCCATCATCTCCTCCAATGCTCAGGAGGGGAAACCATAACTCTTTTTCGGAATCCTTTCTACAATCATCGCATCCATAAGTAGACGAACAGTGGCGTAACGCCCTTCCCTTTGATCTGCCCGATCTGAAGATGAAATCCGCACGATCAAACCAGAATGAGAAATTTATATCCCACCTATCTAGAAAACTCCGGCGTTCGGCGCTATCAGTTCCTCACCATCTCTCAATCATAGCCCACCAGCCCGGGACGCCCCGCCCATGACCGCCGCTGCCGTTTCCACCGTCCTCGACCAGATCCGCGCCGTCGTCGGCCCGAACGGCATCCTCACCACGCCCGAGGACATGGCCCCCTACCTGTCGGAATGGCGCGGGCGCTTCAAGGGCAACAGCCCGGCGGTGGTCCGCCCGGCCAACACCGAGGAGGTCGCGGCGGTCGTCCGGATCTGCGCCGAGGCCGGCATCCCCATCGTCCCGCAGGGCGGCAACACCAGCCTCGTCGGCGGCTCCATCCCGTATGAGGAAGGGCGCGAGATCGTGCTCAGCCTGTCGCGGATGAACAGGATCCGCTCCATCGACCCGCTGAACTACACGATGACGGCCGAGGCCGGCGTCGTGCTGAAGACCGCGCAGGAGGCCGCCAAGGACAAGGACCGCCTGCTGCCCATGAGCCTCGGCGCGGAGGGCACCTGCCAGATCGGCGGGCTGATCTCCACCAACGCCGGTGGCATGAACGTGCTGCGCTACGGCAACATGCGCGACCTCGTGCTGGGGCTGGAGGTGGTTCTGGCCGACGGGCGCGTCTGGAACGGCCTGCGCTCGCTGCGCAAGAACAACACCGGCTACGACCTGAAGCACCTGTTCATTGGCGCGGAAGGCACGCTGGGCATCGTCACCGCCGCCGTGCTGAAGCTCTACCCGCGCCCGCGCCAGTCGGAAACCGCCTTCGTCGCGGTGCCCAGCCCGGCCGCCGCCATCGAGTTGCTCGCCAAACTGCGCGAGGCGTCGGGCGACGCGGTCGCCGCGTTCGAGCTGATGTCGCGCCGCTGCCTGGAATTCGCCCTCAAGCACGTCGCCGGCACCATCGACCCGCTGTCCGAGCCGTCGCCCTGGTACGCCCTGACCGAGTTGACCACCGGCACCCAGTCCGACGCCTTCCGCGACAACGTCGAGGCGGCGCTGGGCGAGGCGTTCGAGGCCGAACTCGCCACCGACGCCACGCTGGCCCAGTCGGAGACGCAGGCCAACCAGCTGTGGTTCATCCGCGAGGCCATCGTGGAGGCGCAGAAGTTCGAGGGCGGCTCCATCAAGAACGACGTGTCCGTCCCCGTCTCCCGCGTCGCCGAGTTCATCGAGCGCGCCGAGGCCGCCGTGGCCGCCGCCTGCCCCGGCATCCGCCCGACCCCGTTCGGCCATGTCGGCGACGGCAACATCCACTTCAACCTGTCCCAGCCGGAGGGCGCCGACACCGCCGCCTATCTCGCCCGCTGGGACGAGATCTGCCATGTGGTGAACGAGGTCATCGCCGACTTGGACGGTTCCATCTCCGCCGAACACGGCGTCGGCCGCTTCAAGAAGGACGAGATGCCGTCCATCAAGAGCCCCGTGGAGTTCGACCTGCTGCGCGCCATGAAGGCCACGCTGGACCCCAAGGGCCTGCTGAACCCCGGCAAGATGCTGCCGTAAAAGCGTTTTTGAACGACACCGGCGACACCGCGACGGGAGCCTGCGGGCTCCCGCGCCTTTTTTCGCGATTTTAAGGGCGATTTCGATACAAATTGATGCACCCGCATGCGGGCGCGATATGCCATACTCTAAACCCTTATTCCTTGAATGGTTTAGAGTCAGGATCCGAGGACCGGCATGGGTATCGCCTCTCTGCGCATCGCGCATCGTCTGTTTCTGTTGATCGCCGTCGTCGCCATCGGTCTGGCCGCCATGGTGGCGATCCAGCTGGGCAACACGCGTGGCAACCTGGACGAACTCAGCCGGGCCAAGCTGAAGAACCTGACCGAAACGGCGGTCGGGATCGCCGGTCATTTCCAGAAGCAGGCCGCGTCCGGCGCCTTGCCGGAGGCCGAGGCCAAGCGCGCGGCGATGCAGGCCATCGCGTCCATGCGCTACGCCGGGAACGAGTATTTCTGGATCAACAATCTCGACGGCCTGATGGTGATGCACCCGATCAGCCCGTCCATGGACAACACCAACGTCCTCAGCCGGACGGATCCCACCGGAAAGCTGTTCTTTCAGGAATTCCTGAACGTGGTGAAGGCCCAGGGCGCCGGCTGGGTGGACTACATGTGGCCGAAGCCCGGCTCCGAGGCGCCGGTGCCCAAGGTCAGCTACGTGCAGGGCTTCGCCCCCTGGGGCTGGATCATCGGCACCGGCGTCTATGTGGACGACGTCGAGGCGCTGTTCGCGCACGAGACCAAGGTGACCATCGGTTCGGCCGCTGCCGTCGTGCTGCTGATGGGGCTGCTGATCTTCCTGATCGCCCGTTCCATCGCCCGCCCGGTCGCCGATGCCGCCAACATCATCGGCCGCATCGCCGAGGGCGACACCGACGTGACGGTCCCGCCCGCCCATGGCAAGGACGAGTTGTCGCGCATCAACGCCGCGCTGACCAATCTGCGTGACGCCGTGGCCCAGGCCTTCACCCTGCGCCAGATGGTCGAGGACATGCCGATGAGCGTCATGATCGCCGACCGCGACGGCACGATCACCTACCTGAACAAGGCGGTGCGCGAGACCTTGGAACGGGTTTCCGCCGCCCTGCCCATCCGCCCCGACCAGATCGTCGGCCAGTCCATCGACACCTTCCACCGCAACCCGGCCGGCCCGCGCGCGCGCATCGCCGATCCGGCCAACCTGCCGCACGTGCTCCGCTTCCGCCTCGGCGAGGAGTGGATCGACCAGCGCGTCAGCGCCATCCGCGACCGCAACGGCAACTACGTCGGCCCGATGGTCACCTGGG
>JAEZID010000264.1 GCA_023416195.1 Pseudomonadota bacterium
TCCTGGAGGACGGCGGCAAGATCGACCAGGAAACGCGCCTGTGGGACACGACGAAGTTCGAGACCCGCTCCATGCGTTCCAAGGAAGAGGCGCACGACTACCGCTACTTCCCCGACCCCGACCTGCTACCGCTGGAGCTGGACCCGGAATGGGTCGAGGACATCAGGAAGACCCTGCCGGAGCTGCCGGACGACAAGAAGGCGCGCTTCATCAACGACTACAAGCTGTCGGCCTATGACGCCAACGTGCTGGTGTCGGAGAAAGCCAAGGCCGACTATTACGAGGCCGTGGCCAAGGGGCGCGACCCGAAGCTGGCCGCCAACTGGGTCACCGGCGAGCTGTTCGGCTATCTGAACAAGGCCGGCAAGGAGATCGAGGAGAGTCCGGTTTCGGCCGAGAACCTCGGCGGCCTGATCGATCTGATCGCCGACAACACCATCTCCGGCCGCATCGCCAAGGAGGTGTTCGAGGCGATGTTCGAAACCGGCGAGAAGCCGGCCGACATCGTCGAGAAGAAGGGCCTGCGTCAGGTCACAGACACGGGCGCCATCGAGTCCTCCATCGACGCCGTGCTGGCCGCCAACGCCGACAAGGTGGCGGAGTTCCGGTCCGGCAAGGACAAGCTGTTCGGCTTCTTCGTTGGTCAGGTCATGAAGGCGACCCAGGGCAAGGCCAACCCGGCTCTGGTCAACGAAATCCTGACCAACAAGCTGAAGGGCTGAGCGGTCCGGCGCCAAGCCTCGATGAGAGCAACTCGTTGAGGCTTGGTGATCGGCTGCGATAACCAGGACTGGTTGAAGATCACGATATCGCAAGCGCGACGATATATTCATTGATTTTGTTCTCCTGTCGGTCTCCATTGGGGGCCGGCGGGAGGATCCATGATTGCGGAATATCTGGCCGTTGCGCTTGCGGCTTCGTGCGTCGGTGCCCTCGGGGGAGCGTTCATCGGCTTTCGTGCCGGTCGGTGCCGGCCCATTCCCGACGTGGTGGAAGCGCAGCTGCGCGCCATTCTGGACACCGCCCCGGTTGGCGTGCTGATCAACACGCGGGACGGTGAAAACCTCTATCACAACGCCAGCGCCGCCGAATCCTTCAAGACCCGCGACGGCCAATTGGCGAGCGACGGCGTCACGTCGCTCTACGTCAACCCGGACGACCGCACCCGCACGCTGGAGATCCTGTACCGCCACGGTTCCTTCAAGGGCGAGGAGGTGCTGTTCCGGCGCGGCGACGGCGAGATCTATACCGGCTCCATGAGTTCGACCCTGATCGAGCATGCCGGCCGTCCCTGCCACATCACCTGGGTCTACGACCTGACCGAGCTGAAGATGGCCGATGCCGCCCGCCGCGATCTGGCCGAGCGGCTGGAGATGGCCTTGCAGGCGACCAACGCCGCCGTATGGGACTCCGATGTGGTGACCGGCACCTGCTGGTGGTCGGACAGCTTTCCGCGCATGCTGGGCTACGGCGCAATTCCGCCGATGCCGCGGGATTTTTGGGAAGCGCGGCTGCACCCGGCGGATCGAGAGCGGGTGCTTGGCCATGTCGCATCGCAGCTGCGGGGCGAGACGGCATCCTATGCCTACGATTACCGTTTGCGCCGGGAGGATGGCGGCTGGATGTGGATCGCCGCCATGGGGCGCGCGATTCGCGACGAGGAAGGGCGGGTGGTCCGCTACGTCGGCATCATGACCGACATCACCGACCGCAAGGCGGCGGAAGCGGCACTGGTGGCCGCCAAAGACGAAGCGGAACACGCGCTGGCCGACCTGCGTGCCGCGCAGGAAAGCCTGATCCAGGCGGAGACGATGGCCTCGCTGGGGCAACTGGTCGCCGGGGTGGCGCACGAGATCAACACGCCCATCGGCATCGGCCTGACCGCCGCCAGCCACATCGGCGAACAGACCCGCCTGCTGCGCGACCAGTTCGCCACGGGCAAGCTGCGCAAGTCGGAGATGGCGGAATATCTGGACGGGGTGACCGAGGGGGCGCGGCTGCTGGTCACCAACATCACCCGTGCGGCGACGCTGGTGCAGAGCTTCAAGCAGGTGGCGGTCGACCAGACCTCGGGCGAGCGCCGGGTTTTCGACGTGAAAACCTATGTCGATGAGATTCTGTTTTCGTTGCGGCCACGGCTGAAGCGCACAAGGTTGGCGGTCGAAGTGGACTGTCCGGACGACCTGCCGATGGACAGCTTTCCCGGCGCGCTGAGTCAGGTGCTGACCAACCTCGTCATCAACGCCATCATTCACGCCTACGGCGAGGGCGACACCGGCACGATTCGCATCGGCGCCCGGCCGGACGGCGACGCGTGGCTGCTCGTCCACTTCGACGACGATGGCTGCGGCATCGAGCCGGAGCATCTGCCCAAGGTCTTCGATCCCTTCTTCACGACCAAGCGTGGCGAGGGCGGCTCGGGCCTTGGCCTTCACATCGTGTTCAATACGGTGAAGAGCGTTCTGGGCGGCACGGTGTCTGTGCGCTCCACGGTCGGGCAGGGCACCCGCTTCACGCTGCGCCTGCCGCGCATGGCTCCGCTGCCGGTCGGGCCGGAGGAGAGCATGGCGGTGGAGCAGCGGGCGGCGGACAGAATCGCCCTGCCGTCTGTCTGAAGGACGAAGTGCGCGGGGCTGCGCACATCGCCGATCAGACGACGTGCAGTTCCTGATACTGAAGGTGTTTCGGTCGGCGGCCACGGCGCTTCGGCGCCGCGAAGGTGGACATGGCGCCGTTCTCGCCGCGCAACTCGGCGTTCAACTCCTGAACGCAGCGCATCAGCAGTTCCTTCTCGCGCATATCCTCGCGGTCGGTGATCTCAAGGCAGCTCAGCTTGATCTCGACCAGGTCGATCAGCGTTTCGGCGCAGCGGCGTGACAGGCTCATGGCATCCCCCAAACCGGTGTTTTTTTCGGTCACGCTGCCACGATAACCCGAGGTCGTTAAAAAATACCTAAAATTTTATGCGCATTTTTCACAGATGCGATTGAAGGTGATTTTCCCAGGCTGTTTTCGCCAAGTGCGATTTTTCCAGCGTAGGCGTTGACAGGCCCGGATCGGATCGTTAGAACGCACGAACGCCAGCGGTGCCGCGCACCGCACCCGGTGGAGGGGTGGCCGAGAGGCTGAAGGCGGCGGTTTGCTAAACCGTTATAGGGGCTCAAACCCCTATCGTGGGTTCGAATCCCATCCCCTCCGCCACTT
>JAEZID010000266.1 GCA_023416195.1 Pseudomonadota bacterium
AAGGCGCTCTGACTTGTCGCCTGATCAACCCGCAGCTTTTCGCATCATTAACCCAGAAAAACAGGACTGGCGATGCCAAGAAGCGGCTGAAACGCTGCTTTTCACCTGATTAACCCAGCAACGACACACGGCACGGCCCCACCGTGCGCAGTATCGCCAGACCGGTCGAATTTTCAAGCCTTGCGCAGATCATCAACCGCTCTGTTATAAACCAGCGGAAAAGAAGGGCGGCCAAGAAAGGCGCCTGAACGGACGGCAAACTCGGGCGAGGCGGGACAAGACACCAAGCGCCGCTGACGATCGGAAACGGTCGGCTACCGGGCGCTGAGGCATTGCCGAGAGAACCGCGGGGCACGGCTGCCCACAGGGAAAGAAGGCGGCCGGATCAATGATCTAATAGAGTACCCAGCCACCGGCAGGCGCGCTTTTCGCACGAATGACCCGACAACGACAGACAGCGACAACAGGAACAGAGGGCTTGAAAGGGGGAAGCGCCCCGCCCGTAAGGCCACCCGATGTTCCACCCCACTGACAGAAGTCTTACCAGCGTTTACTATCATCGGGCGCCCGGCGGGGGGCTTCATGGCATAAATTCATGAATTGTCCTGGTGGCGGACGCCCTCCATCGACTAAGGCCCTGTCGACCCCCAAACCAACGAAAAGGCCGGCGCCCACCGGAGCCGGAACCCGCCCCCCGTGATATCGCCAAAAGCCATCCCCTACACCGACCTCGCCGGCGGCGCCATCCCGTCGTCTCCGTGGCGCTTTTTGTGGATGTTCGTCCGGCACCGTTTCTGGGGACGGACCCTGCTGATGAATCTGACGGCGGCCGGGGGCATCGGGCTGATGGGGATGGAGCCGGTCGCGCTGAAGGCCTTGGTGGATGCGATCGCGGCGGGTGGGGGCCAGGGAAACGGGTGGAGTTCGGGCGTGCTGGGCTGGTTCCTGGCGCTGGGCGGCCTGTGGATCGGGTCGGCGCTGTTCAACCGGGCGCGCGAGATCGTCGATCTGCACACCGCGCCGGCCATGCGCTACGAAATCCAGTTCTACCTCTTCACCTATCTGGCCGAACACGCGCCGCGCTATTTCCAGGACAGCTTCGCTGGCAAGCTGGGGCAGAAGGTCAAGCAGGCGGGACAGAGCGCGCTCCAGCTGATGGAGGTGCTGACCAACGACGTCATCCGGATCGTGCTGATCCTGGGCATCAGTCTCGCCCTGCTGTCGTCCGCCAATCCCTTCTTCGCGGCGCTGCTGGTCGGCTGGACGTTGGCGCAGCTCTGCGTCTCGGCGCTGCTGGCGCGCCGCTGCCTCGCCCTGTCGCACGCCTTCTCGGAGGAGGTCGCGGCGTCCTCCGGCCACATGGTGGACGTCATCGCCAACATCGAGCTGGTGCGCGCCTTCGGCCGCCGCGCGCACGAGCATGGCCTGCTGTCCGACGCGCTGATGGGCGAATACGCGCGGTCGAAGGAGCTGCGCTGGTTCCTGGTGAAGATGTGGCTGGTGCTGTTCAACGCCCTGCTGGTCTTCCAGATCACCCTGATCGGCATCGCGGTGAACGAGGCGACAGCCGGGCGCATGACGGTCGGCGACTTCGCCATGGTCTTCTCGCTGGCCAGCATCGTCGGGTTGAACGTGTGGAATCTCTCGACGCGCATGCTCCATTTCTTCGAGCATCTCGGCATCCTGTCGGGGGCGCTCCACACCATCCTGCGGCCGCACGAGATCACCGACCGGCCCGGCGCCCCAGCCCTGGAGGTGCGCGGCGGCGGCATCGCGTTCCGGGGCGTGTCCTTCGCCCACGCCGACGGGACGCCGGTGTTCAAGGAGTTGGACCTGACCATCGCGCCGGGCGAGCGTGTCGCCCTGGTCGGGCCGTCGGGGGCGGGGAAGAGCACGCTGGTCAAGCTGCTGCGCCGGCAGTTCGAGCCGCAGGGCGGGCGCATCGAGATCGACGGGCAGAACATCGCGGGCGTCACATGGGACTCGCTCAACCACGCCATCGCCGAGGTGCCGCAGTCCCCCGCCCTGTTCCACCGGACGATCCGCGAGAACATCGCCTACGCCCAGCCGAACGCGACTGAAGCAACAATCCTGGCAGCCTCCCGCAAGGCGCATGGACACGACTTCATCACGCGCCGGCCTGAGGGGTATGAGGCGGTGGTCGGCGAACAGGGGATCCGGCTGTCCGGCGGCGAACGGCAGAGGGTCGCCATCGCCCGCGCCTTTCTGAAGGACGCCCCGATTCTGGTGCTGGACGAGGCGACGTCCGCGCTCGACTCCGCGACCGAACGTCTGATTCAGGATGCCTTGTGGGAGCTGTTCCAGGGTCGCACGGTGATCGCCATCGCCCACCGGCTGTCCACCGTCACCGGCATGGACCGCATCCTCTATCTGGAAGAGGGACGGATCCTGGAGGCGGGAAGCCATGACGAGTTGCTGATCCGTGATGGCCGGTACGCGGCACTGTGGCGGCGGCAGGTCGGTGGATTCCTTCCCGATTGAAGAACCGGATCCGGCGCCCGTGAG
The DNA here is from genome assembly GCA_023416195.1 of Pseudomonadota bacterium. Classification (GTDB taxonomy): domain Bacteria; phylum Pseudomonadota; class Alphaproteobacteria; order Azospirillales; family Azospirillaceae; genus Azospirillum. Next base: position 2,527 of record JAEZID010000266.1, read on the forward strand.
AGAGTCCGAGTCGGCCTGAAAATGGCGTGGTCGGTAGATTCCCACCCCCCTCCGGCCCCGGTCCCAGGGGTGCTGGAGGGGTGCTGGAGGTCGGCAGATTCCCTGGGATAATGACCGCCGGAGGCCTACCCCTTTGGGAATCTACCGACCGGCGGTGGGAGTCTGCCGACCGGGACTCGGAACGACTCGTCTTTTCCCAGGGAATCTGCCGACCATACAAATAGAAGATCTAGTAACTTCAAATAGCTTGGTCGGCAGATTCCCAGGTTTCGCCAGAAGAGCGAAACGGTCGGCAGATTCCCAATTGACCCATCTGCGGGTTCGAGTTGTTAATCGGGTTATGTTGGACATTCGGACGCTCCTGCTGACCCACGGCCTCGACGAAGCGCGACGCCTTGTCACCGACAAGCGCGAACGCCAGCGGCTGGAGATCGCCGCGGCGATGATGGCCGAAGGGGACGATAATCTCGGCATCTGCCATGCGGGTTTCGCGCTGACCTCCCTGCCCCACAAGGACACGCAGGAAACCGTCTGGCGCCGCGACGGCCATCGGGTGACTCTGCTGGTCGAAAGCGGGCTCGACCGGGCGGCCAAGCCAATCGGCATTCCGTACGGGTCCAAGGCCCGGATGATCCTGATCTACTTGCAGACGCAGGCCGTGCGCACGCAGTCGCGCGAGGTCGAGCTTGGCCGCTCGATGAAGGCGTGGCTGACCGCCATGGGCATGTCGAACACCGGCGGCGCCACCTACAAGGTGGTGACCGAGCAGGCCAAGCGGATCGGCGCCTGCCGCCTGACCTTCTTCACCACGACCAACGGCGGCGAGCTGCGCACCAACGGCGCCTTCGTCGATCAGGAATTCTCGCTGGCCGGGGCCATGAACGAGGACCAGCCGATGCTCTGGCAGGAGTGCGTGCGGCTGAACGAGGCCTTTTACCGTTCGCTGATCGACCATCCGGTGCCGGTGTCGGAAACCGCGTTGCGCCACATCGGCAACAAGAGCCTGGCCATCGACGTCTATGTCTGGGCGGCTTACCGGCTGCATGCCCTGCAGAAGCCGACCCCGATTTCCTGGGCGGCGCTGTATGGACAGTTCGGCGCGGGCTTCACGCTGCTGAAGCATTTCAAGCCGGCCTTCCAGGACGCGCTGCGCGACGCGCTCGCCGCCTATCCGGACGCCCGGATCGAGGTGGACGAGGCCGGCCTGATCCTGCACCCGAGCCGCCCGCCGATCGCCAAATCCTCCGACCGTCTGGGCCTGAACTGACCCGACGGAACGGGCAGTTTGGGAATCTACCGACCGGCCCAGCCCATTCGAACCGGGACGGGATCGGACAGCACTTCATGATTTCATGGATTGATCTGGTGGCCTGCCCCCATGGGATGAGGGTGGAGTCAGCGTCGGCGCAGGTCCTGAAGGTCGATGTCGTCCACGCGGAAGCCGGCGGCGCGCAGAGCCCGCATGACGATCACCTTCTGTGCGGTGCCCTCGCGCGCGGCGGCGTTGCGCAGCTCCTCGATCAGGTAATCGGGGAACATGGCTTGCCAGGGCTTGGTCGGGGCCGGGCGCACGACCGTAGCCGGGGCGGCGATGGGAACAGGAGGGGGCGGCTCCACGGGAGCGACCGGCGCCACGGCTGGTGGGGCGGCAACGGAGGCGACCGGGGGCGGCTGGGTCGTTTCCGTGGGGATGAAGCCGCGGCTCAAGCCATAGGCGCGGATCCGCGCGAGATCGTCGTCACCGCTGAGGCCGGCGAGAGGCGGACGGTCCTTCTTGCTCATGTCATGATCTCGTGAAATCGCGGGGAATCAACGGGTTGGTATTGTTTCATGATTTTCTGTCATGAAAACAAACCATGATGACAGGCCCTGTTGCCGTGTCATGAAGCCATGCTGGCGGGGCCCCGGGCAACCAGCGGGTTGACCGGGGCGGCGGCGACGAAGCTGACGAACTCGTCGGTCAGGGTGCGGACGTTGATGTCGGCGTTGCTGTCCGGGTCGATCTCGCCGGGGCCGCGGCCGGTGTAGGTCATCTCCTTCACGAGCGACCGTTCGATCAGCTGGGTGGAGAAGACCGGCACGCCCTGCTCCGCCAGAAGCCCGCGCGCGTGGTGGTCCACCCGCGACTGGATGGCCGCCTGGGTGCGGACGATGACGATGCCGCAGGACGGCGTGTGGCGCAGCACGCCGACGCTGTCGGACACGACCTTGTAGGTGCGCACCGTCTCCTTGATGTCCATGTAGGACTGCTGCGTCGGGATCAGCACCACGTCGCTGACGCTGAAGGCGTAGAGCATGGTCAGGTTGCCGAAGCCGGCGAGGTCGATCAGCGTGTAGTCGTAATTGGGGGCGTGGGTCTGGACGGTCTGGCGGACGTTCGCCTCGGTGATCTCGTCCATCGCGGTCACGCCGGCGTCGCCGCGCCGCGCCGTCCATTCGGCAAGATGCCGGTTGGGGTCGCAGTCGAGCAGCAGGACGCTCTTGCCCCGGCGGCGCAGGTCGGACGCCAGCGACATCACAAGGCTCGTCTTGCCCACGCCGCCCTTGGTCGAGGCGAAGCTGGCTACGGCGGTCATGGCGGCGTCTCCCGATGCGATGGCTGCGATATGGCAAGGCCTGAGGTTGTGCCGCCCTCACTAACACGCACCGGACGCGAGGAAAAGAGACAATGCCATGATTTGCGGATGATATGGCAGCAAAGCATGATCGTAAATCATGACATGATATACGGCCCGCGGCATGGTCCATGGCGAGACGGTCACGGCACGATGGCGACGCATCGGGACGATCGGTCGAGAAAACCTCAAGGGAGGGGAGGGGCCACTAAGGAGGGCTGGAGAGCGCCGCTGGGGCGTGACGCAGATGGTTAGGGGCTTTTCCCTGCGTCACGCCCATAGCAGTTCGGCACGGCTTGGCTCTTGGCATCACTATAGAAGGAAACGCACCCGCAAGCACATTACAAGTTCGCAATACTCACTCTTGTCATCGTCCAGCCACCGAAAAGGAGCCTGCTCGGCCCCGTGTGATAGGACGAGTGATAGGACGAAGGCCCTTTCCCCGACAAGCCGTGCCAAGGCATGGTGCGTTGGCATGAACAGCTTTACCGAAAGCTGTGGGCATTTTCCTGGGCGACGAGCCGCGTGCATCGCTTGACGCCTCATGCCAAGTGGTGAATTACAGGGCGTCATCCGCCGCCGCGCCGGCGGGAGCGTGAACCGGCCGATTCGGAGCCGACGGAAGGAATGGGTATGTCAGACAAGGTCGCGTTGATCACCGGAGCCACCGGCCAGGATGGCGCCTTGCTTGCGGAGATGCTGCTCGCCAAGGGCTACCGCGTGCATGGGCTGAAGCGCCGTTCGTCGTCCTTCAACACCGCCCGAGTCGATCACCTCTACCGCGACCTGCACGAGCCGGACGTCCGCTTCGTCCTTCACTACGGCGACCTGACCGACGCCACCAACCTGATCCGCGTGGTGGAGGAGGTCCAGCCGACCGAGATCTACAACCTCGCGGCCCAGAGCCACGTCCAGGTCAGCTTCGAGACCCCGGAATACACGGCCAACGCCGACGGCATCGGCACGCTCCGCCTGCTGGAGGCGATCCGCATCCTGAAGATGAGCGACCGCGTGCGCTTCTATCAGGCGTCCACGTCGGAGCTGTTCGGCAAGGTGCAGGAGACGCCGCAGAAGGAGACGACCCCCTTCTACCCGCGCAGCCCCTACGCCGCCGCCAAGCTGTACGCCTACTGGATCACGGTGAACTACCGCGAGGCCTACGGCCTGCACGCCTCCAACGGCATCCTGTTCAACCACGAAGGCCCGACCCGCGGCGAAACCTTCGTGACACGCAAGATCACCCGCGCCGTCGCCGCCATCCAGCTCGGCCGGCAGAACCGGCTCTATCTCGGCAACCTGGACGCCAAGCGCGACTGGGGCCACGCCCGTGACTTCGTGGAAGGCATGTGGCGCATGCTCCAGCAGCCCGAACCGGACGACTATGTGCTGGCCACGGGCGAGACGCACAGCATCCGCGAGTTCGCGGAACTGGCCTTCTCGCACATCGGCCGCCGCATCGTCTGGAAGGGGACCGGTGCCGACGAGAAGGGCATCGACGAGGCGAGCGGCGAGGTGCTGATCGAGGTCGATCCGCGCTATTTCCGCCCGACCGAGGTCGATCTGCTGCTGGGTGATCCCTCCAAGGCCCGGGAAAAGCTGGGCTGGATCCATCGCACCCCCTTCCCCGAACTGGTCCGGGAGATGGTGGAATCCGACCTGAAGGCGCTTGAGCTGGAGGCCCCCCGTTATGGCGACCGTGGCTGAACCGTCCTTCGCGCAACCAACCTTCCCATTGAAGGGCCGCCGCGTCTGGGTGGCCGGCCACCGGGGCATGGTGGGGTCCGCCGTCGTCCGCCGTCTGGCCGGCGAGGACTGCACGGTCCTGACCGCTGGCCGCGACCGGGTCGATCTGCGCCGGCAGGCCGAGGTCGAGGCCTGGATGGCGGACGAGCGGCCGGACGCGGTGGTGGTCGCCGCGGCCAAGGTGGGCGGCATCCTCGCCAACTCCACCCGGCCGGCGGAATTCATCTACGACAATCTGGCCATCGAGACGAACATCATCCACGCCGCGTGGCGGACGGGGGTGTCCAAGCTTCTGTTCCTCGGGTCGTCCTGCATCTACCCGCGGCTGGCGCCGCAGCCGATTCCTGAGGACGCGCTGCTGACCGGCCCGCTGGAGCCGACCAACGAGTGGTACGCGATCGCCAAGATCGCCGGCATCAAGCTGTGCCAGGCCTACCGCAAGCAGTACGGCTGCGACTTCATCTCGCTGATGCCGACCAACCTGTACGGCCCCGGCGACAACTTCGACCTGACCTCCAGCCATGTCCTGCCGGCCCTCCTGTCCAAGATCGACCGCGCCAAGCGGGACGGCCTTGAGGCGGTGGAGCTGTGGGGCAGCGGCAAGCCGCGCCGTGAGTTCCTGCATGTGGACGACCTCGCCGACGCGTCGGTCTTCCTGCTGCAGAACTATTCGGGCGACATTCCGCTCAACGTCGGCACCGGCACGGACGTGACCATCCGCGAACTGGCCGAGCTGATCGCCGATGTGGTCGGCTACGCCGGCCGCTTCGTCTACGACACCAGCAAGCCGGACGGGACGCCGCGCAAGCTTCTCGACGTCGGGCAGCTGGCCCGACTGGGCTGGACGGCCCGCATCGACCTGCGCGCGGGCGTGGAGAGCACCTACGACTGGTACCGCGCCAACGTCGCCCAGCCGGCGGTTTCCTGATCGTCCAACCGGCCGGCGGCGTCAGGGACGATGCCGCCGAACCGCCTGTTCCACGACGTCCTCCAGCGCCCGCAGCGGGCGCTGGTCGTCGTAGATGCGCGCGCAGCCGTCGAGCACGCGGCTGGACAGGGCGGCGCGCCACGCGGGCTCGACGCCCAGGCGGACGGCAAGCGCCACGTAGTCGTCCAGGTCGCGGGCGATCGTTTCCGTCACCCCGATCTGCCGAAGGATGGCGCTGCTGTGCCGTCCGCGCATCAGCGCCCCCGGCAGGGTGACCACGGGCAACCCCTCGGCGACCGCCTCCAGGGTGGTGTTGCCGCCGGACCAGCCGACGCTGTCGAGATAGATGTCGGCGCGCCGGTTAAGCGCCGCATACTGGCCCGGCGACAGGTAGGGCAGCACCACCACATGCCGTGCGCTGTCCAGCCCATGGCGGGCGAACGCCTCAGCGAGCCGTTTGCGCAGGCGGGCCGTGAGCGTGTCGGAATGCGGGTTGATGAACAGGAACTGGCTGTTCGGAACCCGCTGCGCGATGCGCGCGAACAGGTCGTCGTGCTGGGGCAGGTATTTCGACACGTACTGACAGCACAGATAGGCGACGGCGTCGGGCCTGACGCCGAAGGCCGCGAAGTCCGTCGGCTCCGGTTTCACCTCCAGGGGCTTGTAGGCGATCCCGAGGCCGGGCAGGCGGACCAGCCGCTCGGTGTAATGGGTTTCGGCGGCCTCGGGCTCCATCAGGTCGCTGCTGAGGAAGGCGTCGATGGTGGGCAGGCCGGTGGTGTCGGGGTGCCCCCACGAGACGCACTGGACCGGAGCCAGACGCAGGGTCGCCAGCTTCGCCGCCATGGGATCCATGCCGATTTCCGGATAGATCAGGACGTGCAGGTCGTCGGCGCGGATGGCCGCGCACATGGCCTCGAAGGGCAGCCCCGTCACGAAGCGATGAAGGCGGGTGCGGGCGCGCTCGGTGCAGGCGTCGCGCGCCCCGGCGGTGTGATAGCCGAACAGCTGGATCCGGGACGGGTCCAGCCCCTCCATCCAGCCGCGTATCATCAGCTTCCAGATGGTGTGCCAGCGGAAGAAGCCCGACGCGATGCCGACGCGCAGCGGCTTGCCGGCTTCCACCGGCGGCATCGGCGGCCGGGCGGCCCATTGCGGATAGCGCGCGCCCATGACGCGCGCGGCGAAGCGGCCGTAAGCCTCCTGCAGCGGCCGGTCGCACTGTTCCTGGTAGGCCAGATAATAGGGCTGGAAGCTGCCGATGGCCTCCGCCGCCGCGAAGACGGCCTGCCGGTCCCCGAACTGCACCGAGGAGGTCAGGCGTTCGAGATCCGCGCCGTAGCGCCGGCGCGCACCCCCGATGTCCTCGCTCCGGTCGTAGAGAACGGGCAGGTGCGACATGCATCGCCCCAGCCGCGCCGTGATGTTGTTCGGCTCAAGCGCGAGCGCCCGGCCGAAACAGGCGACGGCCCGGCCCGAATCGTTCTGTCCTTTGGCCAGATAGCCCAGCATCATCCAGGTTCGCGCGTCGCCGGGGGTCAGCAGCGAGGCTTGGAGCAGGTGCGGCCGCGCGGCGTCGCGCTTGCCCTGGTTGATGAGGAGGTCGCCGAGGGCGGCATGGCTGCTCCCGAGCGTGGGCGCGATGCGCACCGCGCGGGCGAGGCTGGCGGCGATCTGGGGCGATTGCCCCAGCCTCTTCGACATGATGGCAAGGTTGTGGTACGCCTGCGCGAAGCCCGGATCCAACGCGAGGGTGCGTCGCAGGCGGGCGATGGCGGCTTCGGCATGGCCTTGCGCGAAGAGCAGGTTGCCGGTCGCGAACTGCACATCCGCGTTGTGCGGGTCGCGGGCGCAGGCCTCGTCGAGGGCGGCCATCGCTTCGGCCGGGCGGTTCTGCCGCTGCAAAAGCGCCGCCCGCTGCAGCGGGGAGAGCGGGGCACCGGCGTTTGAAGGACGGGCCTTCGGGGGTCTGGCGTTCGGCGGCGGGGTCATGAACCGTTTCTCCAGGCGTGGACACGCTGCACGAGCGCCTCGTCGAGGCGGGCGGCCACCTCGGCCCAATCACCGGGCGTGCGTTGACGGAACAGGCGCGCCGTCGGGTACCATGGACTGTCGTCGCGGTCGAGCAGCCATCGCCAGTCGGCCAGATGCGGCAGCAGGATGAACACCGGGCGGCCGAGCGCCCCAGCCAGATGCGCCACCGACGTGTCCACCGTCACCACCAGATCCAGCCGCTGGATGAAGGCCGCGGTGTCGGCCATGTCGCCGATCCGATCCGACAGATCGACGATGCGGTCCGCGTCCGGCGTGTTCGCCAAGTCTTCGGCGGGCGGTCCCTTCTGGAGACTGAACAGGCGCAGGTCCGGACTCCGGGCCAGGGACGTCAGCGCGGCGAGCGGGCAGCTTCGGGAGGGATCGGTGGGCGAGCTTCCCCAGACCAGCCCGACCCGGAATCCCCCCTCCGGCAACGCCCCCTCTGGCAACAGCGGAAGCGGCCCGGCCGCCGGGGGCAGGTAAGGCACCTCGGCCGGGATGCCGTCCACCGTGGTGCCGAACAGCAGCGGCAGGCTCATCAGCGAAGCCTGAACGTCGAAGGCCGGAAGCGGATCGCGGGTGGTGACGACCCGATCCACCCCCGGACAGTCTTGCAGCAGACGGGACAGCTCGGCCTGGCATCTCAGGATCACCGGCCCGTCCAGGCGGCCGAACAGCCGGACGTAGCGGATGAACTGCAGCGTGTCCCCCAGCCCCTGTTCGCACACCAGCAACAGGGTTCGGCCGTTCAGGGGGCCGCCGTCCCAGGCCGGCGCGTGGCGATGCTCCACCGGCGTTCCGGGGCGGCGCCATCGCCATTCGTATTCCGGCCAGCCTTCCCGAAAGCGCCCGGCGCGCAGGAGGTTCAGCCCGAGATTCCAATGCGCCTCCACGCAGTCCGGATCCAGGCGTATGGCCCGGCGGTAGCCGGCGATCGCCTCGTCGAAACGGAGCTGCTGCTGGAGCATGCCCGCAAGATTGTAGTGTCCGGCCAGGAAGTCCGGCGTTTCCGCCAGCAGGGCGCGGAAATGGCGCTCGGCCTCCTGAAACCGGCCCCAGTTCTTCAAGGCGGTGGCGAGGTTGTTGCGGGGAACGGGGTCGCCGGGCATGGCGGCGACGGCCTGATGGAAACAGCTGGCCGCCAGATCGAAGCGGTGGCGGCGGTGGGCCATGGTCCCCAGGAGTTGCAGGGCAGGGCCGTGGGCTCGCTGGCGGTCCAGGACCGCGTAGCACAGCCGGGTGGCTTCCCGCAGATCCCCGGCGTCGAAATGTTGCCGAGCCAGAGTGTATAAGCTCTCCATCCGTCCGGCTTCGTCAGATGACACGGGTCCGATGTCTCGTTTCCGAAAGATGATGGAGACTATCTCCGGTCTTCGAGGAGACGCGCAACGTTCGTGCGATCACGATCTTCGGCCCGAACGTCGGCGGATCGCCGGCCCTGGGATCGGGGAGCCGTGATATACGCCCGCCTGCGCAAGCGCATCAACCGCATTCTTCCCGGCCTATCGCGAGCATGACCAGAACGCGCCCGAACGACATCGACCCGGCGGATCTCCTCGATCATGCCCGTGCCTGTCTGCGGCTCGGCCGGCTGGACGAGGCCCGGCGCGCCTGCGTCGGCGCGGTGATCCGGGAACCGGCCTCGGCCGAGGGATTGATGACGACGGCGCTCGCCGGCCAGATGGGCGGCGACCTGGACGGGGCGGGGCTGTGGTTCCGGCGGGCCCTGGCGGTCCGCCCGGACCATGCGCAGGCCTGGGCGAACCGGGCCGCCTTGCAGGCGTTTCGCGGGAGGTCCGACGCCGCGTTGGCGGACGGCGCGGCGGCGTTGAGCCTCGACCCGTCGCTGGCCGTCGTCCACGCGCTGCGCGCCCGCCTCTTGTACCGGCCGGGGGACTATGAGGCGGCGGCGGCGGCGGCCCGGCGCGCGCTCGCCCTCGGGCAGGACCGTGCCGAACTGCACGTCATCCTGATCGACGGGCTGCGCCGGGGGGAGCGGCTGGACGAGGCCGAATCCCTGTGCCGGGATCGTCTGGAACGGGCGCCGGAGTGGGCCGACCTGTGGGTTCTGCTCGGCCTCGTTCTGATGGCCGCCGGAAACGACGCGGGCGCCGCCGCCGCCACGGGGCGGGCGGTTCTTCTGGAGCCGGCGCACGCGGCGGCTCTGAAGAACCGGAGCGATGCGCTGCTGCGGCTCGGCCGGCCGGCCGCGGCGTCGGCCACGCTGCGCTTCGCCCGGGCGGCCGACCCGCGCCAGCCCGTCGCGGCTCTCATCCCGTTCTGGCGGCGCATCGGCGAGGGGTTCCAGGCGGCGGGCGACTGGTCCGGCGCCCTGGAAGCCTTCGAGGCGGCGGTTCGGGCGCGGCCGGACGATCCGGCCCTGCGCGGGCCGTTCGCCATCGCCGTGGCGACCATCGGGCAGCAGAGCCGGGCCGTGGCGGCGCTCCGCGTCGCCTCGGCGCTCGAACCGTCGGCCACCAGTCCGATGATCAACCTCGCCACCGTCCTGGTCAACGAGGGCCGCATCGGCGAAGCGGACCGGCTGCTCCGCCGGGTGCTCGCGGTCGCCCCCAACGCGCACAACGCCCACAGCAATCTTCTGTTCGCCCGCCAATACCAGCCCGGCGTGACGCCGGCCGAGCATCGCGCCGCCCATCGCGCGTGGTACGACCGGCACGCCGCCCCGCTGGAGTCCCGGCCGTCCCCGGTCTTCGCCAACACGCCCGATCCCGAGCGGCGGTTGCGCGTCGGCATCGTCTCGGCGGACCTGAAGCGGCATCCGGTCGGCCAGTTCCTGTTTCCCTTCCTGGCCGCCCACGACCGGAGCCGGCTGGCGGTCGTCTGCTACGCCAACCAGCCCGAGGAGGATTCGATGACGCTGGCCCTGCGAGGGCAGGCCGAGGGCTGGCGCCGGGTCGACGCCCTGTCGGACGAGGCTCTGGCGGACCGGATCCGCGCCGATTCCATCGATGTTCTGATCGACCTGTCGGGCCATACCGCCGGCCACCGCCTGCTGACCTTCGCCCGCCGGCCGGCGCCGGTTCAGATGACGTGGCTGGGGTATGTGCACACGACCGGCATGCCCGTGATCGACCGTCTCATCGGCGGGGGTTTCGAGATTCCGCCGGAGGCGTCGTCCTGGTTCGAGGAAGGGCTGATCCCCTTGCCGCATGGCCGTTTCTGCTATCAGCCGCCCGGCGAGGCCCCGCCCGTCGCCGCGCCGCCGTCGCTGTCCGGCCGGCCGGTGACTTTCGGCTCGTTCAACACGCTGGCGAAGCTGTCGGACGCCACGGTTGCGCTCTGGGCCGAGGTGCTGAAGGCCGTGCCGGACTCCCGCCTGCTCCTCAAGGCCCGGCCGCTGCACGATCCCGCGCTGCGGGACCGAATCCGCGCGCGCTTCGCGGCGGCCGGGGTCGAGCCCGATCGGCTGGACCTGCGCGGCTGGTCGTCGCATTCGGCCATGCTGGCGGAGTATGGCGACATGGACGTGGCGCTCGATCCCAGGCCGTTTTCCGGCGGCCTGACGAGCTGCGAGGCGCTTTGGATGGGCGTGCCCATGGTCACCTGGCCGGGCGACACGCCGGCCGGCCGGCAGAGCGCGCACTTCCTCACGCTGCTGGGATTGCCCGATCTGGTCGCCCGGTCGGCTTGCGAGTATGTGGAGATCGCCGCGGGCCTGATTCGGGACCCCGCGCGGCTGGCCGGTCTGCGCGCAGGCATGCGGGAGCGGATGATGGCCTCGCCCCTGCTCGACGGGGTGGGATTCGCCCGTGGGCTGGAAGACGCGTTGCGCGACGAGTGGCGCCGCTGGTGCGCGAAGGCCGCTGGCGGTTAGTGGTACTCACAGCGGTCTGTTTGTCCTGGGCTGGCAACGTGGCCGATCTGCAACAATCGGAGGATACGTTCCTAGCGTGCGCGGCAACCGGATCGCATCGAACCCGATGCGCTTGCCTTTTCCTTAAACACCCCTTATGCGTATCGGTAGTTCAAGGGATTATCGGCCTGGCTCGCCAGGGCTGTGCCCACGGCATTGCCCCCCTTGGATCGAAATGAACCGGTTTATTGGTTGAAGGGGCTAAAATGGCAACTTTTTCTCTCACTGAGAGCGCTGACACTCTGACGTCCTCGTCCGACGCCGATCTGATCTTCGGTCTCGGTGGCGCGGACAGCATCACGGCTCTTGGCGCGGACACCATTTACGGCGGCTCGGGCGAAGACACCCTGACCGGCCCGGCCGGCACGACCGCTGCCGTGCTCCTGGCTGGCAACGCCGGCACCGACAGCATCATCGGCGGCGGCGCCAACGACACCCTGTACGGCGGCGCGGAAGCCGACGTGATCGAGGGTGGCTCGGGCGCGGACCTGATCTCCGGCGATCTGGGCGCTGATGTCCTGTACGGCAACGCCGGTGCGGACACCATCTACGGCGGCGCCGGCAACGACGCCATCTACGGCGGCTCGGCCGCCAATGACCTCGTCGCCAACACGCAGGCCAACCTGCTGTTCGGCAACGCCGGTGCGGACAGCATCTACGGCGCTGGCGGTGCGGACACCATCTACGGCGGTGCCGACAACGACACCGTTTGGGGTGGTTCGGGCGCCGATCTGATCTCCGGCGACCTGGGCGCGGACAACCTGTTCGGCAACGCCGGTGCGGACACCATCTACGGCGGCGCCGGTGCCGACGCCATCTACGGCGGTGACAACGCCACGGACGCTGGCAACACGCAGGCCAACCTGCTGTTCGGCAACGCCGGTGCGGACAGCATCTACGGCGCTGGCGGTGCGGACACCATCTACGGCGGTGCCGACAACGACATCGTTCAGGGCAACGACGGCAACGACCGTCTGTTCGGTGATCTGGGCGCGGACACGCTGGTCGGCGGTGCGGGTGCGGACACCATCTACGGTGGCGACGGCGCCGACCTCATCTGGGGTGGTTCGGCCGCTGATGACGTCAACGTCGCCAACACGCAGGGCAACCTGCTGTTCGGCAACGCCGGTGCGGACAGCATCTACGGCGCTGGCGGTGCGGACACCATCTACGGCGGTGCCGACAACGACCTCATCGTCGGCGGCAGCGGCGCGGATCGCCTGTTCGGCGATGCCGGTGCGGACACGCTGGTCGGTGGTGTGGGTGCGGACCGCCTCGAGGGTGGTGAAGGCGCCGATGTCTACCTCTTCGACACCGCGTTGACCGCCGTTGCCGCGACCGGTACCTTCGCCGGTGCCGATGTCGATCTGGTCGTCGGCTTCGCCGCCGGCACCGACAAGATCGCCCTGTCCGGGGCGGCCTACGCCCAGGCCACGGGCGCTTTCGCCGTCTACAACGTGGCTGGCGGTGTGAGCGAGGCTGGCAACTCCACCAACCTCTTCATCTTCGACACCACCAGCAGCGTTCTGTTCTACGACACCACGCCGGGGACCACGAACGCCGATCGCTCCGCGATCGCGACCCTGGAGGGTGTTACCCAGATCAACGCGAGCGATTTCATCATCATCGCCTGATTTGGTTATTGTCCAAGAAGGGGGGCAGGCGAAAGCCTGCCCCCTTTTTTTGTAAAACCGGGTGCAGAGCGGGTCATGATGCCGGTTTTATTGCTTCCGACACAGGCTATGACGTGTCCCGGCTTTTCCCGCATTTAGTCCATTGCCTTTCAAAGCCTCTTGCACCTAAGGTACGCGCGTCTTTCCACCAACCTTTTCTCGTGTGATGACCGCATTTCCCCCGTCTGTGGCGACCCCGGCTTCGGTTGACCCGCTTGCCGATGCAAAAGTCCTTTTTCAGACCGGCCGTTATGCGGAGGCCGCAGCGGGGTGCCGAGAAGCCTTGAAGTCAGGCCAAGCCGTGGTCGGCAGCCTGGTGCTCTTGGGTTCCATCGGCACTCTCACGAACGCCGCCCAGGCTTCGGTGCCATTGCTGCAACTGGCCGTTTCTCTCGCGCCGAAGGATATTTCCGCTCTGAATGCTCTTGGCCTCGCCTTGAAGGCGTCCCGGAAACATTCGGAGGCTTGCTCCTGTTTCGAACAGGTTCTTGCGCTTGCGCCCAATCGCCCCGAGGTGCTGAGGAACCTTGCCCATACGCAATTCGAGCGACAGAATTGGCAAAAGGCTCAAGCCATATTCGCGCAGCTCTATCGGGGCGGAGAGCATGTCAGGAAGGATTGGATTCCTCATGCGCTGAGCTTGTATCATTTGAAAAGATACCAGAACGCGGCAAACCTGCTTGAACGGTTCTTGCGAATGGAGCCGGAAAACGCGGATGCCTGGTTCGTGTATGGAATGGCGTTGTACGAAGCCAAGGGGGCCCGTGCGGCCATTCCCGCTTATAGAAACAGCATAAAACACGATAAGAACAAGTACACCGCTTATCTCAATCTCTGCGCCATACTTCACAAGCATTCCAATGCGGAGATGGCTGCCGAGGTTGCCCGGAACCTGATCGCCATCAAATCCGATTACTTGCAGATTTATGTGAACTACGGCCTTGCGTTGGCTTCTCTCGGGAAAAGCCGCGAATCCGTGGATGCGTTCAAGAAAGTTCTGACGGGACAGCCGAACAACCATCGGTGCCGCAGCAATTACGTGTTCTACAGCCAGTATCTGGACGATCTGTCGCCAAAGGAACTGTATCAGCGGCATTACGAATGGAACGTTCGTCATGCCGAACCGCTGCATCGGGTTTGGCCGAAGCATAAGAATGCGCCGGTCCCGACCCGGCGGCTGCGCGTCGGCTACGTGTCTCCCGATCTGTACGCCCATTCCTGCGCCTGGTTCATGCTGGATCTGCTGGCCCATCATGACCGCTCCGCCGTCGAAATCTATGCGTATGCGAACAATGAGAAAAGCGACACGATCACGGAAACCTTGAAGGGAAACATCGACGTCTGGCGCGACACCAATGGCATGGACGAAACCAGGATGGCGCGCCTGATCCATGAGGACCGCATCGACATCCTGGTCGATCTGGCGGGGCATACGGCGCGCAGCAGCTTGCTTACGTTCGCCTGCAAGCCGGCTCCCGTGCAGGTCACCTGGCTGGGCTATCCCGGGACCACGGGGCTGACGTCCATCGATTACCGCCTGTCGGACCCGTGGCTGACGCCGGACGACACCCCGGAGATCTTTTCCGAAACGGTCTACAATCTGCCGCGGGTTTCCCACTGCTTCCATCCGCCCGAAGCGGCGGAACCCAATGCCCTGCCGGCACGGACCAACGGCTACATCACCTTCGGCTCCTTCAACAACTTCGCCAAGGTGTCCGACACCGCGGCCCGGCTGTGGACGGCGGCCCTGAACCAGGTGCCCAATTCGAAGCTCCTGCTGAAGTCCCGATACATCGACAGCAAGGAAGCACGGGAGGCGATCCTGGACCGGTTCCGGCGGGCGAACGCGGATTTGTCCCGCATCGTCTTCGCGAACGGAAACGAGCGCCAGCACGAGCATCTGCATCAGTATGGCCTTGTCGACATCGCCCTGGACAGCTTTCCCTATGGCGGCATGACCACGACGTGCGAAGCGTTGTGGATGGGGGTTCCCGTCATCACGTTGGCGGGCGACCGGACCTGCGCGCGTTACGGCAACAGCGTGCTGAACGCCGTGGGGCTGGGCGATCTGGTGGCGACGGAGCCCGAGCAGTTCGGGGCGATCGCCGCGACGCTGGCCGGCGATCTCGACCGGTTGGAGAAGCTGCGGGCGACGCTGCGTTCGCGGATGGCCCAATCTCCGCTCCGCGACGGTCCGGGGTTCGCCCGTGCCGTGGAAGCCGCATACCGTGACATGTGGACCCGCTGGTGCCAGACCCGGCCGGCATGACGGCGCCGCCGACCGCGATGCCGGGCGTGGCGTCCATGGCGCCGGGCACCGATCTGGCCGAAGCGTTGGAGCTCATCAGGGCCGGCCGGATGGATCGGGCCGATGCCTTGTGCCGGGCGCTGGTCGAGCGATTCCCCGCCGACGCGAACGCGCATCATCTCCTCGGTCTGGTCGCCCTGGGCAGCAAGAGGGCCGCCGAAGCCTTGCCGCGCCTGACCCGCGCGGTGGCGTTGGCGCCGCACACGGGGCATTTCTACAGCAACCTGGGCACGGCGCAGCATGGGAACGGAGACACCGGCCAGGCGGAACGCAGCTATGCCCATGCGCTTCGGCTCGTGCCGAATCAGGCGGAAGCGGCGTTCAACAAGGCCAACCTCCTCGTCGGCTCCGACCGGATCGAGGCCGCGGAAGCCTGGTACCGCCGGGCGATAGAATTGCAGCCGGAGCGCAGCAAATACTGGTGCAGCCTCGGCACTGTCTTCATGCGCACGCACCGCCATGCGCAGGCGTTGCGCGCCTACGCCATCGCCAACGCGGCGGCCGGCGGGTACTTTCCCGACACGGCCATAAACCAGGGGATGACCCACCAGCGGCTCAATCAGGTGGCGGACGCGCTCGCCTGCTACGAACGTGCGTTGGCGGGCAATCCGGAAAACGTGGCGGCCCATTGGAACCGGGCGCTTGCCCTGCTGGTGTCCGGCCGTCTGGAGGAAGGATGGCGGGACTATGAATGGCGCTGGAAGCTGGCCGAAAGCGCGCCACGCCCCTTTTCTCAGCCGCTCTGGACCGGGGAGCCCCTGAACGGCCGCACCCTTCTGCTGCACACCGAGCAGGGGCTGGGCGATACGCTGCAATTCGCCCGTTACCTGCCGCGGGTGGAGGGGCGCGTCATCCTGGAATGCCAGCCGCCGCTGCGCCGTCTCCTCAGCGAGAGCTTTCCAAACGTGACGGTGGTGGCGAGCGGCGACCCTCTGCCGGCCTTCGATGTCCATCTGCCGCTGATGAGCCTTCCGCGGATTTTCCGGACCACCCTGGACAGCATTCCCGCCGACGTGCCTTACCTGCGCGCGGCGGACGCCGCGTCCCGTCTAGCGCCCCGGCCCGGCACTCTGGCGGTCGGGCTGGTGTGGGGCGGTGATCCCGCCCACCGCAACGACCGGCAGCGTTCGCTGGGCCGGGACGCCCTGGCCGCCCTGCTGTCGACCCCGCACGCCACCTTCTTCAGCCTTCAGAAAGGGGATCGCGGTCAGGACCTTGCGGAGTCGGTTCCACCGGACCGGCCGGTGCAGGATCTCGGCCCCGCGATCGGCGACATGGCCGACACCGCCGCCTTCATCCGGCAATTGGACGTCGTGGTGACCGTGGACACGTCGGTGGCCCATCTGGCCGGCGCGCTGGGCTGTCCGGTGCTCGTCATGCTGCCCTTCGCTCCGGATTGGCGATGGCTTTTGGAGCGTTCGGACAGCCCATGGTATCCTACAGCCAAGCTGTTCCGCCAAACCGCTCCCGGCGACTGGATCGGCGTGGTCCGGTCCGTTGCCGATCACCTCGCCTCCATCGTGTCTTCCCGCGGTCCTCTCTGATGTTCCTCTTGCCTGGCTCGCCATGAAAATCGTCTTTATTCACCAGAACATGCCGGGGCAGTACAAGCACCTGGCGGCGAGGCTCGCGCAGAGTCCCGAAAACCAAGTCGTTTTCATCACCAAGCGCAAAGACCGGGAGATCCCGGGCGTCAAGCGCATCTCCTACGAGCTGGCGCGGGAACCGAGCAAAACGATCCACCCGTATCTGTACCGGTCGGAGGATGCGGTCCTGCATGGGCAGGCGGTCGCCCGCGTCCTGCTGCAGATGCGCCGGGAAAACTTCATCCCCGACATCATCATCACCCATCCGGGCTGGGGCGAGGCGCTGTTCGCCAAGGATATCTTTCCGGGAACGCCGCTGCTGAACCACTGCGAGTTCTATTATCAGGCGCGTGGGCAGGATCTGGATTTCGATCCCGCCAACCCGCCGGAGCTGGACAGCGTTCTGAAATCGCGGATCCGGAACACGCATCTGCTGCTGTCGCTGGAGTCCTGCGACCGCGGCCTGTCGCCCACGCAATGGCAGCGCAGCGTCCATCCCAAAATCTTCCACCCGAAGATCACCGTCATCCACGAGGGCGTGGACACCAGCGCGCTTCAGCCCGACCCCCACGCCGTCTTCCATCTGCCGGATGGGACCGCCCTGACCCGCGAGGACGAGGTGGTGACCTATGTCGCCCGGAACCTCGAACCCTATCGCGGCTTCACCACCTTCATGCACGCGATTCCGCGCATCTGCGAACAGCGTCCCAACGCCAAGATCCTGATCGTGGGCGGTGACGGGATCAGCTATGGCAGCGGTCCCAAGGACGCGGCGAACTGGCGGGAGAAAATGCTGTCGGAAGTCCAGGTGGACCCGTCGCGGGTTTTCTTCCTGGGCTATCTGCCGTACGACCGTTTCACCAAGATGCTTCAGGTGACCTCGGCCCATGTTTACCTGACCTATCCCTTTGTCTTGTCGTGGTCGATGCTGGAGGCCATGGCTCTTGGCGCGCTGGTCATCGGTTCGCGAACCAAGCCCGTCGAGGAGGTGATCACTCACGGCGAAAACGGGCTTCTCGTCGATTTCTTCTCCCCCCAGAGTGTGGCGGATCAGGTCGTGTCCGTCCTGAAGGATCGAGGCGCCTTCGCCGAGATCGCGCGGGCCGGCCGCCGCACCGTCTTGCGCAAGTACGATCTCTCCCACTGCCTGAAGCAGCAGATGGCTCTCATCCATTCCATGGTTGGGAGACGGCGGTGAGTCAGGCCGTGACCCGCCCCGGCACGGTGGCGGCCCGGCTGGCGGGGCTCGTCCCTCCGGACAGCCGCAGCGTGTTCGAGATGTGCCGGCCCGGCTTGTCGGTGGCCGCGCAGGTCCGGTCGCGCAATCCGGCGATCCGCTTCGCCATTCTGCCGCTGCCGGACGGCCGGCCGTTCCCGGCCGATTTCCCGGCCATGCTCGGTCCCGCCCGGCCGCAGTTCGATTGCCTGGTCATTCACGACGTGTTCCCGGATGACCGGTCGCCTTTCGCGACGCTGGGGGCGCTGCTCCCCCATCTCACCCCGGGGGCGGCGGTCCTTTTCGTGCTCGCGCGCGACGCCTGCGAACGGCTGTGCGCGGAAGGCGGGAAGGAGGTCCTTCTCGCGTCCGTGCGGACGGCCTTGACGGACATCGGGCTGGACGTCGCCCAGGGGATCATGGTTTTCGCGGGCGAAAGTCCGGATGCCGGCGGCTATTCCCATCTGATCGTTCAAGCGGCACCGGCAGGGGGGCTTCAGCGCCTGTATCTGAGCGCGATGACCCTGCGTCCCGCCGGCGCCTGCAACGACATGCGCATCGATCTGCCGAACGCCTTTCTGGCGACCGTGCCCGGCGTGCGGACCCAGGCGGCGATCAACCTCGTTCGTGACCTTCCGTTGCTTCCGGGAGAGCGGCGCGTCGCCGTTCTGCAACGACGGATCTTCCAGCCTCACCACCTGCCGGGTCTGAAGGACATCCTTGAGCGCGGGTATCTCCTCGTGGCGGAGTTCGACGATCATCCGAACCACTGGCCGGAAATAGAGCGGTTCGGGAATCTCTCCTTTCGGGCGGCCCACGCCGTTCAGACATCGACCGATGTTCTTGCGGAAGAGTTGCGGCCGCTCAATCCGGAAATCGCCGTCTTTCCGAACCAGATCGCCACTCTCCCACCGCCGCGCCCGGCGCGGACCGATGGGCGGCTGAGCCTGTTCTTCGGCGCCTTCAACCGTCAGGGCGACTGGGATTCCCTGATGGAGCCCCTGAACCGTCTTCTGGGTGAGCACCCGGGCCGGATCGACGTGCAGGTCGTGCACGACCGGGCGTTTTTCGACGCACTGGCGACGACGGACAAGCGCTTTACCCCGACCTGCGACTATGACGGATACATCGACGTCCTGCGTCGTTGCGACGTGGCGCTGCTGCCGCTGAACGACACGCTGTTCAACCGCTGCAAGTCCGACCTCAAGTTCATTGAATGCGCGGCGCATGGCGTGGTCGCGCTTGCCAGCCCCACCGTCTACGCGGGTTCGGTGCGGGACGGGGTGACGGGCCTGCTGTTCCACTCGCCGGCGGACTTCCTTGAGAAGCTGCGGGGCTTGGTGGTCGATCCGCGGATGCGGACAGCCATCGCCGGCCGAGCCTACGAGTATGTGCGCGATCATCGGCTGCTGGCTCAGCATTTCCGCAAGCGCTTGTCATGGTACGAGTCCCTCCTGGCCCGGAAGGAAGAACTGGATGCCCGACTGTTCGAGCGGCTTCCGGAACTGCGGGCGTAAGTCGGGAGACTTGCCATAGCCGCCTTGAACGATTTTCAGCCCGGGACCGAAGCCGCCATGCCCGCAACCGCCGCGATCTATTACCATTCGGACGCCTTCTCGATCAGCCGTTCCGACCTGAAGGGCCGGCATTCGGCGGGGGCCGGCTTTCTGACGGCGCTTGCCCGGCATCACGAGGCCACGCCGCTGCATTGCTACGCACCGACGCGGCCGCTCGCCGTCGAGTTCGCGGCGGCCGTGGAGCGGGCGGCGGGCCGTGCCCGGCCGGTGGCGTGGATCCAAACCGCCGATCTGGGGAAGCTCGCCAAGCCGGGCTGCCTTTTCCTGCCGGGGCCGGGGCTTGGTGAACACGCATGGCAGCGCCGATTCCTGGATCAACGCTCCTACAGCCTGTGTGGAGTGACGCACACCATCTCCACATCCCGGATCATGGACACGCTGGGCGACTATATGATCGCGCCGCTCCAGCCCTGGGATGCCCTGATCGTCACGTCGCGTCCGGCTCGTGCCGCCATCGGTAAGGTCCTGGAAGGCTGGGGGGAGTATCTGCAAGCGCGTTTCGGCGCCCCGGCATTCTCTCCCATCCAAATGCCGGTCATTCCCTTGGGGGTGGATTGCGACCGCTTCGCCGACACCCCGGAGAACCGGAAACTCGGAGAGGACTTGCGGCGGCTCCACGGCATCGCTGCGGACGATGTCGTGATTCTGTTCTTCGGCCGTCTGTCCTTTCACGCCAAGGCTCACCCCCTGGCCATGTTCCTGGCCTGCGAGCGGGCGCAGAGCCGAACGAACCGGAAGCTTCACCTCGTCCTGACCGGTTCGGCCAGCAACGCCGAAATCGAGCGGGAATTCCGTGAAGGCGCGCGCCGCTACTGCCCGTCGGTCAACACCATCATCCTGGACGGCGCCGACCCCGCGCACGCCTTGGCGCCCTGGTTCGGCGCGGATATCTTCATGTCCTTGTCCGACAACATCCAGGAAACGTTCGGCCTGACGCCGATCGAGGCCATGGCGGCCGGGCTGCCGGTCATCGTGTCCGATTGGGACGGGTATAAGGATACGATCAGCGACAGCGAGGTCGGCTATCGTGTCCCAACCCTCATTCCCCCGTCCGGCAGTGGGGTGGAACTGGCTTATCGCGAGCTCATGGGCGTGGACAGTTCCGACCGCTACATGGGAGCCGTGAGCCAGGCGACTGCGGTGGACAGCGACGCCGCCGGCGACGCGCTCCTGCGGCTGGCCGAGTCACGGGATTTGCGCCGCCGAATGGGGGAGGCCGGGCGGCAGCGAGCTCGCGCCCTGTTCGACTGGTCCGTCGTGATTGCCTCTTATGAGAGATTGTGGGACGAACTGGCTCAGCTGCGCGCAACGGCTGCGGAAGTCGCCCCCCGCCGGGCGGGCATGGAACCATTTCCCTTAAGAGCCGATCCATTTAAGGTTTTCCACGAATTCGCCACCCGGCAATTGGATCTGGATACTCGCCTTTTGTGTGAACATCCTGATCCGTCGATGGCACTTGCCGGCATTCTCGCGGCGAACATGAACAACTTCAGCGCAGCGACGCTGCTTCCGCCTGAAGACATGGAACGTCTTCTGTTGCATGCGCATGGGCAGGAGCGTTGTTTGAACGAACTGCTCTCCTTATTCGCCACCAGATTGGATGGTAGAGCGGTTCGCACCGTGGGATGGCTCGTCAAGAGCAACCTTCTGAGAGCTCGGCTTGGGTAACAGGGCGTTCTGGCGCTACCCACCGTGACTCCGGCCGGAGCCGAGCTGCAGCAGCAGACCAAGCGGTGGCGCGCTCAATTCTTCACCTTCTTCACCGATCGCGCCGTGCCGCCAACCAACAACGCCTCGGAACGCGCACTGCGGCCCAGCGTCACTTTCTGCAAGAGCTTGCCCCCGCGAAGGCGGAGATGACCAACGGCTTTCGCTCGCTCCGGGGCACTAATGTCCACGCCCAAATCCGCTCCGTGATCGGCGCTGGGCGCCTCAACGGCCTCACGGCCCATCAGGCCATCTCAAGCGCGCTCGCCGGTCAGCCAATCTTCGCCAGTTGATCGGCCCCCTGAGTAATTCCCAGCCGCTCTGAGCTGGTCCCCGTTTCCCGGACAGTCGGATAAGCTTGGTTCGCCCAGGATGAAGGACGGACCCGATGACGGGGAAACGGAAACGGTATTCGGCGGAGTTCAAGGCGAAGGTGGCACTGGAGGCGATCCGGGGCGAGCTGACGGTGTCGCAGCTGGTCGCCAAGCACGGCGTCCATCAGACGCTGATCAACGCTTGGAAGAAGCA
>JAEZID010000283.1 GCA_023416195.1 Pseudomonadota bacterium
CGCCTGCTCGCCGTCGTCGGGTTCGCGCTGGTGCTGGTGGCCGGACTCGACAAACCGGCCGCCGTCGCCCTCGCGTTCGGGTTTGCGGTGGCCTTCGCCGCGGCGGCCCGGCTGCCGGTGGCCGCGACGGTGCGCAAACTGGCGGCGCTCGACGGGTTCATGATGATGACGCTGGTCTCCCTTCCCTTCACCGTGCCCGGCGCGGCCTGGGGCACCGTCGCCGGCCTGCCGGTGAGCCTGGAGGGTGTGGACCGCGCGCTGGTCATCCTGTTGAAGGGCAACGCGGTGGCACTGGCCATGCTGGCGTTGATCGGCACCATGGATACGGTGACGCTCGGCCGCGCGCTGTCGCGGCTTGGCGCGCCGGACAAGTTCGTTCACCTCTACGTCTTCACCGTGCGTTACCTCGACGTGCTGGGCGACGAGTACCAGCGCCTGCGCACGGCCATGAAGGCGCGCGCCTTCCGCCCGACCCTCGGGCGCCATGGCTGGCGGACTCTCGGCTGGCTGTTCGGCATGTTGATGGTGCGCTCCGTTGAACGCGCCGAGCGCATCGTCGAGGCCATGCGCTGCCGGGGCTTCGACGGCCGGTTGCGGCCGTTGCGCGACGATGGCCGCTTTCGCCGGCAGGATGGGATGTTCGCCCTTGCCGTGACCGCCGGGCTGGTCCTTCTGGTCGCGGCGGCGAACCTGTGAGCACGCCGCTCTTCCGGCTGGAGGGGATCGGCTTCGCCTACGACGCGGAGCGGCCGGTGCTGCGCGACACCGGATTCACGCTGCGCGCCGGCGAGCGGGTGGCCCTGGTCGGCCCCAACGGTTCCGGCAAGACGACGCTGTTCCTCATCATGGTCGGCCTGCGCCGGCCCTTCGCCGGCACGGTGGAGGCGTTCGGGAGGCCGCGGCGGTCCGAAAAGGATTTCCACGAGGTGCGCCGGCGCGCCGGGCTGCTGTTCCAGAACTCCGACGACCAGCTCTTCTGCCCGACGGTGCTGGAAGACGTGTCCTTCGGACCGCTCAACCTCGGCAAACGGCCGGCCGAAGCGCGGGAGATCGCGGGGGAGACGCTGGACCGGCTGGGGCTTGGCGGCTTCGGCGACCGCGTGACGCACACGCTCTCCGGCGGTCAGAAGCGGCTGGTCGCCCTGGCGACGATTCTGGCGATGCGGCCCGAGGTTCTCCTGCTCGATGAGCCGACCAACGCCCTCGACCGCGCGACGGAGGAACGGCTGGTCGGAATCCTCCAGACGCTGCCCCAGGCCATGGTGATCGTCTCGCACGACGAACGTTTCCTCGCCCGCCTGACAACCCGCCACGTGCGCCTGGAGGACTGACGCGGACCGTCCGGTTCGGCGACGCGGCCCGCCGGTTGCCCTCAGACAGAGAATTCCTTGATCCGCTCGACAAGCTCGTCGAGGTCGCGGTGAAACTGCTCAAGCACAAAAGCGGTGCCCATCAGCCACCAAAGGGTATCAGCCGTGAGGTGGCGCGCCGGCGCGGCCCGCCTCATTCCATCGATGGCCGCCCGATAGGCGCCGACGGCCCGCGCCAGGGCGTCGGATCGCTCCGGCGACCGTCGGTTCGCCAGGGCGTCCGCAAGCGCCCTCAGCTGCGTCGCGCCGGATTCCGCGACCGATTTCCAGTCCTGCGATGATTGGGCTTCGGCCGCCGCCTGCCCCGACGTTTCAACGGCCCGCCGGATCGTCGACACGTCGTACCGCAGCCGCAGGATCGCCCGCAACAGCGGTTCCGGATCGGGCAGGTCGGTGAGGCGGCTGCGCCGCTCGCGCGCCGCCTCGCCGACCTGGGTCTCCAGGCCGCGCAGGGTTTGGCGCGTCCGTTCGACCAGCGCGTTCAGCCGGTCTTGCGCCAATTCGTCAGGATCCGCGAGCGTGTCCAACTGGTCGGCGAGGAGTCGCGTCACCTCGCTCGCCGTCTTGAGAATCGACCATGACGCCCGGGCCGGCACCACCAGCACCGAGATCAACAGACCAATGGTGCAGCCAAGCCCCACCTCCAACACGCGATCCTCCGCGAAACCGACCGGTCCCAGGGTCACGGTGGCGGAGCCGAGCAGCACGATGATCGCGGTGATCGGCGCGACGCGGAAGCCGGCGGAAAAGGCAGCCAGAAAGGAGAGTGGGGCGACGGCGACAATCAGCACGAACGCCCGCGTCAATCCGTCGGAATGGGGAAGGAAATAGACGATGGCGCTGCCGTAGATGGCGCCGAGCAGCGAACCGATGAAACGCTCCAGCACCGCCTTCAGCGTTCCGCCGACGTTGTTCTGCGTCACGATCAGGGCCGTGATGACGGCCCAGAACCCCTGCGACAGCCCCAGGGCCTCCGCGCAGGCGTATGCCGCCACGCTTGCTGCTGTCATTCGAAAGGCATGCTCCAGCTTGGAGCGATTTTGGGAAAGCCAGCGCGACATCGATTTCCCCTTCCTTCCACCTGCAACCGACGTCGGCGGGACGATCAACGCCCAACGCTGGCCGCCGCCCTCCGAACCGGCGAGGAGATGGTCTTACGGTTCTTTCGGCGGTTGTTCCGTCCAAGGTCTGCCGGCCAAGGTCTGCCGGCCGGATACAGCGTTCCGCCGTGCTGGTGTGCATCACGGCCCGTCCCTCGCCCAGGCGATCGCGCGGCGGAACCGTCATCCCGACTTTGCCCCATACCGGGCAGTGCCGCGCAACAGCGGATCGCCAACCACCCCCAATGCGCCTCCCTGCTCCGTCACCATAAGCCCTCTGCCAGCCCGGCGAGGAGTCACGCGGACCGCAAGATCGGCTGTGGCGGTCGATGAAATACGAATGCGTCTTGATGCCGTGGCTTTTCAAGGCCTTGCGGTAGTCCGCCGAGGCGGATTGGCACCCGCGGTCGGAATGGTGCAGAAGGCCGGGGGCGGGGCGCTGGCGCTGGAGGGCCATGGTGAGCGCTGCGAGCGGCAATTCGGTGCGTAGGTGATCGCGCATCGCCCACCCAACCGCCTTGCGGCTGAACAGATCGAGGATCCCGGCCAGGGACAGCCAGCCCTCGTCGGTCGGCACGTCGGTGATGTCGGTGAGCCAGACCTGGTTCGGAGCGGTGGGAGCGAAGTTGCGGTCCAGGAGGGTGGGGGCGATCGGCAGGGTGTGATGGCTGTCGGTGGTGCAGACCCGAAAGGCCCGGGGACGCTGGGCGTGAAGACCATGACGGTGCATGAGGCGTTCGACACGCCCCCGGCTGACGGTCCGGCCCTGCGCCCGCAGGGCGGCAGAGCACCCGAACCGAATATGTTTCGTTCTATGCGGACGCGGTTCAGTTCGCGCTTCAGGCGCGCGATCTCCGCCGATTGGTCGCCGGCCCCCCTGGCCCGGATACGCGCCGCCACGTGCGCAGCATCGACGGCTAGATGCCCAAGTCCTTGGCAACCTGCTCCAGGGGCCGGCCACTGCTTTCCAACAGGGCCACGGCCTCCCGCTTGAACTCGTCCGTGAAGAAGCGCCGCTTCGTTGTCATGTCCACCTCTCCGCTCCCCGCGGGAGCTTAGCAGAGGTGTCCACCAATCCGGAGGAGGCTCACAACAGTGGTTGTGCGATCAGGCGCCCCGCAACCAGCCCTTGACCCGCTCCATCAACCCACCTCCACGCCGCCACAACGCCACGCGCCCGCCCTCGCCAGCGGCGGCCAGCCATCCGCCATCCGCCGACCATGCCGTCCCCGCCACCGGCTCCCCATCGGCCGGCAGCAGATCCAGCGGCGGACGGTCGTCGAAGCCGATCAGGCTGACCTGCCCATCCCGATAGCCGTAGGCGATCAGCGCTTCCCGTGGATGACAGGCGACCGCCGTGACCAGGGTCTTGCGTTCCGGCCCCAGCTCCATCGGCGGTTTGCCGAAGGGGCCTTCCCCGGCGAAGGACCACAGCACCACGCCGTCCGCCCCGCTGGTGGCGAGGTACTTGCCTCCCGGCCCCCAGGACAGCGAGCGCGTCTTGGTCCCATAACCCGCCATCTGCATGGCGGTGCCGTCGGCGATCCGCCAGGCGTGCAGTTCGTTGTCCTGCGCCGCCGCGACGACGAAGCGCCCGTCCGGGCTCCAGCTGACGGCGATGTGGGATCCCTTCCACTCCAGCCGCTGCGGCTCCCCGCCGCCCACCGGCCAGACGGTCACCCCGCCGTAATGCGCCACGGCGAGCCGCCCGCCCGCCGGATCGAAGGCCAGAGCCCCCACCGTGCTCGGGTGGTCCAGCGGCGCGCCCAGCCCATGGACGGTCTTGCCGGTGGCCGCCGCCCAGGCACCGCCAGCGACGGCGCCGCCAGCGACGGCCAGAGCGTCGATCCAGCGGCCGGGGACCTGCAACAGCGTCTCCGCAACGCCATCCCGTCCGATGCGAACCAGCCGCCCGTCGTCGCCCCCGCTGAGGAACCCGTCGCCATCGGCGCGCAGGTGCAGCACAGCGCCGTCATGGGCAGCGACGGTAGGGGCAGCGACGGTAGGGGCGGCGACGGTCAGCGGCTCGCCGCCGCGCACCGGAACGATCCGAACCGTGCCGTCGCCGAGGCCGACCGCAAGCCGCTCGCCCTTGCCGTCGAAGGCGATCCCGGCCGGGGTCGCGTCCAGCGCGAACAGGGCCGGGGCGCCGGCTACGCCGCGCACGACGCGAACCCATCCCGCAACGCGGCCCCGTCGAGCTTGCGCCCGATGAAGACCAGCCGGCTCCACGGCTTTTCGCCGTCGCGCCAGGGCTCCGGTTCGCCACGGTCGATCAGCATGTGCACGCCCTGCACGACGATCTTCCGGTCACCCCCACCGACCGCGACGATCCCCTTGTAGCGTAGCAGGTCCTGCCCCTTCTCCTGGGCGACGCCGCGCAGCCACGCGTCGAACCGCTCCACGTCCACCGGCCGGTCCACGGTCAGCGACAGGCTTTGAATATCGTCGTCGTGGTGATGATGGTGATGGTCATGATGGTGGCCGTGATGGTCGTCCAGGAACTCCGGATCCTCGGCCAGGATGCGGTCCAGGTCGAAGGCGCGGCGGTCCAGAACCTCGGCCAGTTCGATTCCGCAACGCTCGGTCCGGCGGATCGTCGCGAAGGGGTTCAGCGCCCGCACCCGCAACTCCACCTCGGCCAGCCGGCCGCTGTCCACGAGGTCGGTCTTGTTCACCAGGATCAGGTCGGCGAAGGCCGCCTGTTCCTGCGCTTCGCGGTTGTGGGCGAAGCCGTCCAGCAGATGCCTGGCGTCCACCACCGTCACCACGCTGTCCAGCCGCGTCCGCAGCGCGATTTCGTCGTCCATGTAGAAGGTCTGCACCACCGGCCCCGGATCGGCGAGGCCCGTCGTCTCCACCAGAATGCCGTCGAAGGCGTTCCGCCGCTTCAGCAGCCCCTGGATGATGCGGATCAGGTCGCCGCGTACGGTGCAGCAGATGCAGCCGTTGTTCGTCTCGAAGATTTCCTCGTCGGCGCCGACCACCAGATCGCCGTCGATCCCGATCTCCCCGAATTCGTTGACGATGACGGCGAATCGCCGCCCGTGCGGCTCCGACAGGATGCGGTTCAGCAGCGTCGTCTTGCCGGCGCCCAGGTAGCCGGTGAGGATCGTAACGGGTATTTTCTGCATGGTCGGCAACTCCGGAAATCGGGCCGAAATGCTGCGGTGCAGCGTGACTTGCGCCGGTCAGGTCGAGGTTACCCCCTCAACTACGCTATAGTAATGCTCTTTTCGCATATGTCGATTGACAAGGATCAATGTGCCACTATCTGAATTTGCGGCTTACTATCCGACGAACGCCAACGCTTGCGTTGGCTCGTGGACCGTAGCGTGCCTCGCCGCTGGAGGGCGGGGACACCAGTTCCGCCGCCCACAACGTGACGACGGGCCAGGGAGCCCGCGAGACGGCACAGACCATCGCCCGCGCCAAACCCGCCCGCGATGGCCCCTCCACGGGGAAGCCCCCCGTGTCCAGTGCGCCGCCCCGCCCCCAGGTCCGTCGGCCGTGAGAGCATTTGACGCCCTCTCACGCTGACGGACGACGGACGACGATCGTGGCTTGTGACAGAGGTGGAACATGACCTCACGATTGAAGTCGCTGATCTTCGCGGCTATTGGCGTGTTCGGCGCCGCATGCCTCGCCGGCATCGCGCTGAACCGCGGCGAGACGATCAACGCATTCTGGTTCGTCGGCGCCGCCTTCGGCGTCTATCTTCTCGCTTACCGCTTCTACGCGGGTTGGATCACCGCCAAGGTTCTGTGCGTGGACGAAAGCCGCGCCACCCCGTCGGAGGTGCTGAACAACGGCCGCGACTACGTCCCGACCCACCGCTGGGTGACCTTCGGCCACCATTTCGCGGCCATCGCGGGCGCCGGCCCGCTGGTCGGCCCGACGCTGGCGGCGCAGTTCGGCTACCTGCCGGGCACGCTGTGGCTGCTGTTCGGCGCGGTGGTGGGCGGCTGCGTGCAGGACATGATCATCCTGTTCTGCTCCACCCGCCGCAACGGCAAGAGCCTGGGCCAGATGGCCCGTGACGAGCTTGGCCCCATCGCCGGAAACGCGGCGCTGCTCGGCACGCTGCTCATCATGGTGCTGATCGTGGCCGTCCTCGGCCTCGTCGTCGTCAACGCGATGAAGCACAGCGCGTGGAGCACCTTCACCGTCGCCATGACGATCCCGATCGCCATCCTGGTCGGCGTCTACATGCGCCACATCCGGCCCGGCCGGGTGCTGGAGGGCTCGCTGGTCGGCTTCGCGCTGATGATCCTCGCCACCTTCGCGGGCGGCTGGGTCGACGCGGACCCGGTTCTGCGCACCTATTTCATCTTCGACGGCCCGACGCTGGCCCTGCTGGTGATCGCCTACGGCTTCCTGGCCTCGATCCTGCCGGTGTGGCTGCTGCTCGCCCCGCGCGACTACATCTCCACCTTCGTGAAGATCGGCGTCATCCTGATGCTGGCCTTCGCGATCATCGTGCTTCAGCCGGACATCAAGATGCCGGCCTTCACGAAGTTCATCGACGGCACCGGCCCGGTCTTCGCCGGCAGCCTGTTCCCCTTCCTGTTCATCACCATCGCCTGCGGCGCCATCTCCGGCTTCCACGCCCTGATCTCGTCGGGCACCACGCCGAAGATGATCGCCAACGAAAAGGACATCCAGCTCGTCGGCTACGGCTCGATGGCGATGGAATCCTTCGTCGGCATCATGGCGATGATCGCCGCCTGCGTGCTGGAACCCGGCGTCTATTTCGCCATCAACAGCCCGGCCGGCCTCGTCGGCGCGGACGTGACCAAGGCGGTCGCCACCATCACCGGCTGGGGCTTCCCGGTCACGGCCGAAACCATGAACGAACTTGCCAAGGACATGGGCGAGACCACGCTTCTGGCCCGCACCGGCGGCGCGCCGTCGCTGGCCGTCGGCATGGCGACCATCTTCGCCGGCGCCTTCGGCAAGCATCTGCTGGCGCTCTGGTACCACTTCGCCATCATGTTCGAGGCGGTGTTCATCCTTACCGCCGTCGACGCCGGTACGCGCGTCGGCCGCTTCATGCTCCAGGACCTGCTGGGCAACATCTACAAGCCGCTGGGCAACGTCTCGTCCTACCCGTCGGCGGTGATGAGCTCGGCCGCGTTCGTCGCGATGTGGGGCTATTTCCTCTACATCGGCACCATCGACCCGTACGGTGGCATCAACATCCTGTGGCCGCTGTTTGGCATCTCCAACCAGATGCTCGCCGCCATCGCGCTGGCCGTGGCGACCGGCATCCTGGTGAAGAGCGGCAAGCTGCGTTACGCCTGGGTCACCGCCGCGCCCCTGACCGTCCTGACCTTCATCACCAGCTGGGCCACCTACGAGAAGATCCTGTCCGCCGACCCGCGGGTGGGCTTCCTGGCGGGTGCCGACGCGCTGGAGGCGAAGCTGATGGCCGGCCAGCTGACCGGCAAGATGGCCGAGGTCGCGCCCCAGCTGATCTTCAACCAGCGCCTCGACGCGGTGCTCAGCGTCTTCTTCGTGGCGGTCCTGTTCGTGACCATCGCCGAGACGATCCGCCTGACGCTGCGCCACATCGCCGGCCGCCCGGTTCCGCCGCTGGCCGAGGCTCCCTACCGTCCGCACCCCCCGATGAGCGGCGTCGCCATGGGGCATGGCGATTGACCGGGAGGGGAATGTTCGTTCACGATTGACCTAGGGCAATGCGCAAAACGGGGGAATGCCCCATGTTGTTCTCCTATCTCCGAGCGTTCTGGAACGGGTTCCGCCAAGTGACCGGCGACGACGCCTTCGAACGGTATCTCGAACGTCACAACCGCCTGCACGCCGACGTCGCCCCGCTCGACCGGAAGGAATTCTTCAAGTCGGAGCTACAGCGGAGATGGGACGGTGTCCGCCGGTGCTGCTGACCAAACGGCAGCCCCGGCCCACACCGAAGCCCAAGAAGAGTAACCGTCCGTCCGCCGTCCCAAGGGCGCTCACACCCCGGACCGGCGGACGGACCCTGATACAGGAGGTGTGTCATGGACACCCTGATGGTCGAGCCGAAATCCCTTACCGCTGAAGCGTGGCGCGGCTTCGAGCCGGGCGTCTGGCGGACGGAGGTGAACGTCCGCGACTTTCTGGTGAAGAACGTCCGTTCCTACGAGGGCGACGGCGCCTTCCTGGCCCCGGTCAGCGAGCGCACCGCCAAGCTCTGGGGCAAGGTTCGTGACCTCCTCAAGGAAGAGCGCGCCAAGGGCGTGCTGGATGCCGACACGGAGGTCGTGTCCTCCATCGTCAGCCACGCCCCCGGCTACATCGACCGCGATCTGGAGGTCATCGTCGGCCTCCAGACCGACAAGCCCCTGAAGCGGGCGATCATGCCCTTCGGCGGCTACCGCATGGTCAAGGCGGGGCTGGAAGCCTACGGCTACACGCCGTCGCCGAAGCTGGACGAGATCTTCCCGCAGCTGCGCAAGACGCACAACGACGGCGTCTTCGACGTCTACACCGACGAGATGCTGCGCTGCCGCAAGTCCGGCGTCATCACCGGCCTGCCCGACGCCTACGGGCGCGGCCGCATCATCGGCGACTACCGCCGGCTGCCGCTCTATGGCGCCGCCGCCCTGATCGCCGACAAGAAGGCGCAGCTGGCGTCCCTCGACCTCGACCAGATCACCGAGGAGACGTTGCGCCTGCGCGAGGAGATCAACGAGCAGATCCGCGCGCTTCAGGAACTCGTTCAGATGGCGTCGGGCTACGGCTTCGACGTGACCCGCCCGGCCACCACGGCGTTCGAGGCGGTGCAGTGGACCTATCTGGCCTATCTGGCCGCCGTGAAGGAGGCCAACGGTGCAGCCATGTCGCTGGGCCGCGTCTCCAGCTTCCTCGACATCTACATCGAGCGCGACATCGCCGAAGGCCGCATGGACGAGGCCGACGCGCAGGAACTGATCGACCAGTTCGTCATCAAGCTGCGCATGGTCCGCTTCCTGCGCACGCCGGAATATGACCAACTGTTCTCCGGCGATCCCACCTGGGTGACGGAGTGCATCGGCGGCATGAGCCTGGACGGCCGGACCATGGTCACCAAGGGCAGCTTCCGCATGCTGCACACCCTGAACAACCTCGGCCCGGCGCCGGAGCCGAACCTGACCGTGCTGTGGTCGGAACAGCTTCCGGAAGCCTTCAAGAAGTTCTGCGCCGAGACGTCGATCAAGACCTGCTCGGTGCAGTACGAGAACGACGACCTGATGCGGCCCTACTGGGGCGACGACTACGCCATCGCCTGCTGCGTGTCGGCGATGCGCATCGGCAAGCAGATGCAGTTCTTCGGCGCCCGCGCCAACCTCGCCAAGACGCTGCTGTACGCCATCAACGGCGGCAAGGACGAGGTTTCGGGCGAGCAGGTCGGCCCGGCCTTCGCCCCGATCACCGGCGACGTGCTCGACCATGACGAGGTCGTCAGCCGTCTGCTGCCGATGATGGAGTGGCTGTCCAAGGCGTACATGAACACGCTGAACGCCATCCACTTCATGCACGACAAGTACATGTACGAGCGGCTGGAGATGGCGCTGCACGACCGCGACGTGCTACGCACCATGGCCTGCGGCATCGCCGGCCTGAGCGTGGTGGCGGACAGCCTGTCGGCGATCAAGCATGCCAAGGTGTCGGTGATCCGCGACGAGCGGGGGCTGGCCACCGACTTCCGCATCGAGGGCGACTA
>JAEZID010000298.1 GCA_023416195.1 Pseudomonadota bacterium
ACGTCGCCGACGAGATTTTCCGGCGTGCTTACGAACGTGTCGCCCGCGCCGGTCAAGGTCTCGGGTGCGCTGGTCAGCGTGCGGATGGCCATGGGAGAACTCCTGTTGGGCACGGCAGGCGCCCAAACGCAGGGCACCCGCTTGGCTTCCGCAAATCACATCGGAAGCGGTTTTGTGCCTGAAGGAGTTAACACATTCGGCGGAGGGACCTGTTCAACCCAGGTTGATAATGGATGTTCCGATCAACCGCGGTTGATGTCTCCGAACAGGACCGCCATGGCGCCACATCAACGACTTGCAAATTTTCAGGCGATCCCTCCCGGCCACGGCGGCTTGCCGCTGCGATCCTTGGGCCGAAAGCTCTTCACGCTGGCCCCGTTCGCCATTGGGCTCGAACCGATGGCGCCTCGATGGCTCACCGATCACCGTGCCGCCCGATCCCCGCTTTGCTCTCTCCGGCCGCATTCTCCGCGACCGGAGAGCATCACGACGGGCAAGCCCAGGCACAGCCCTTTTCCGCGTCCTGTTGAGGGCTGCACCTTTATCAGGACTTGGTCATTCGGCCGGAACCGCCGCCTCGACCGCCACGCCCAGCCGCTTGGCGATGCCCGCGCCGTAATCCGGGTCGGCGGCGTAGAAATGCTTCAGCTGCCGCTGCTGGATGAACGCCGGCGCCTGGCCCAGCGAACCGGCGATGTTGTCCATCAGCCGCTCCTGCGCCTCTGTGCCGATCAGACGGAACAGCGCGCCGGCCTGGGCGTAGTCGTCGTTCCCCTCCCGGTGATCGTAACGCGCCGCGTCGCCGGAGATGCGCAGCGGCGGCTCGGCCTTGCTCGGATCCTGGGTCGGCCCGCCGAAGCTGTTCGGCTCGTAGTTCGGGCGTCCGCCGCCGTTGCCGTCGAAGCGCATGGCCCCATCCCGTTGGTAGTTGCGGACCTCGGTGGCGTGCGGCCGGTTGACCGGCAGCGCCCCGTGGTTGGCGCCCAGACGGTAGCGGTGCGCATCGGCGTAGGCGAACAGACGGCCTTGCAGCATCTTGTCCGGGCTGAAGGAGATGCCGGGCACGACGCTCGCCGGACTGAAGGCCGACTGCTCGACCTCGGCGAAGTAGTTCTCCGGATTCCGGTTCAGCACCAGTTCGCCGATCTCGACCAGCGGGTAGTCGGCGTGCGGCCACACCTTGGTCAGGTCGAACGGGTTGATGCGGTAGGTGTCGGCCTCCAGCTCCGGCATGATCTGGACGGACACGGTCCAGGCCGGGAAATTCCCGTCCTCGATGGCCGCGAACAGGTCGCGGGTGGCGTGGTCGGGGTCGATGCCGGCCATGCGCACGGCCTGCTCCGCCGTGAGGTTCTCGATCCCCTGCCGGGTCTTGAAGTGGTACTTGATCCAGAAGCGCTCGCCGGCCGCGTTGATCCACGAGAAGGTGTGGCTGGAGAAACCGTCCATGTGGCGATAGCCGCGCGGCGTGCCCCGGTCGCTGAACAGGATCGTCAGCTGGTGCATCGTCTCCGGCGACAGCGAGAAGAAGTCCCAGACCGCCGTGGGGTCCTTCAGGTTGGTGGCCGGGTTGCGCTTCTGCGTGTGGATGAAGTCCGGGAACTTCAGCGGATCGCGCAGGAAGAAGACCGGCGTGTTGTTGCCGACGAGGTCGTAGTTGCCGTCCTCGGTGTAGAATTTCACGGCGAAGCCGCGCGGATCGCGCTCCGCATCGGCCGAGCCCTTCTCGCCGCCGACCGTGGAGAAGCGCAGGAACACCTCCGTCTCCTTGCCGACGACCGACAGGAAGGCGGCCTTGGTGTAGGGCGTCACGTCCCGGGTCACGCGGAAGACGCCATAGGCGCCGGCCCCCTTGGCGTGGACCACGCGCTCCGGAATGCGTTCGCGGTTGAAGTGGGCGAGCTTCTCGATCAGGTGGAAATCCTGCATCAGCACCGGTCCACGCGGCCCGGCGGTCAGGGAGTTCTGGTTGTCCGCGACGGGGATGCCGGAGGCGGTGGTCAGGGTGCTCATGGGTCAGCTCTCCTATCGAGTTTCTTGTCTGTTGGACCGCTTGCCCCCTGGTTATCCCGCCACGCGTCCCATATATCCAAGACATTGCTCCGACAGAACCGATAGCCATTTCCTATGAATATCGCCGGCCTCTCCCTGCGTGATCTGGAGTACGTCGTCGCCGTCGCCGACCACCGGCATTTCGGCAAGGCCGCCGAGCGCTGCGCCGTCAGCCAGCCCTCGCTGAGCGCCCAAGTCCGCAAGCTGGAGGATTTGCTCGGCATCACCCTGTTCGAGCGGACCAGCCGCCGTGTCCTGCCCACCCCGCAGGGAGAGTTGGTGATTCGCCAAGCCCGGGTCGTGCTGGAGGAAGCGCAACGCCTGTTGGCCGTCGCGCGCGGAACGGAAGGCGCCCTGATCGGCCAGTTCGCCATCGGCGCGATCCAGACGCTGGGGCCCTATCTGTTTCCGCACCTGTTGCCGACCATCCGCAAGCATCTGCCCGATGTGCAACTGATCCTGTCGGAGGGACGGACCGAGGGGCTGCTCGAAGAGTTGCGGGAAGGCCGCATCGACGCCGTTCTTCTCGCTCTCCCCATCGAGGGCGAAGGCTTCACCGGCGACGCGCTGTTCTTCGAACCTTTCGTCCTGGCCCACCCCGCCGGTCATCGGCTGGAGGAGTTACCGTCCATCGAGCTGACCGACCTCGACCCCGGCGAACTCGTCCTTCTTGAAGAGGGGCACTGCCTGCGCGACCAAGCCCTGGCCATCTGCGGGACGACCGCGCGCGGCATGCGGCACGCGACCGGGCTGGAGACGCTGCGCCACATGGTGGCCGCCGGCACCGGCTACACGCTGATGCCGCAACTGGCGACGGGGGGAAACACCACCGTCGGCGGGCTCGTCGCCTACCGCCCCTTCCAAGGCGATCCGCCGGGCCGCACCATCGGCATGGTCTGGCGGACCAGCGACCCGCGCGCCCCCGGCTTCCGCGCTCTCTGCGACCGGCTGCGCGAAGCCGCGCCGCCCGGCGTCCGCCGCCTACCCGGCCAAGAAGGAAAGGTGATGCAGAACGATCCCGCTGGTGGTGGCGACGTTCAGTGAATCGAAGCCCGGCGCCATGGGGATGCGCACCGTGCGCGTCCGCGCCAGCAGATCGGCCGGCAGCCCCGGCCCCTCGGACCCGAGCAACACCGCCGCCCGCTCCGGCCGGCGCAATTCCGCCAGAGTGACCGCACCGGCCGGGCTGAGCGATATCGCCTCGAACCCCTGCCGGTACAGCAGGGGCAGCAGATCCGCCCCCGCCGGAAGCTGAACGAAGGGAACCATCAACGTCGCCCCGACGGACACGCGAATGGCCTTGCGGTACAGCGGATCGCAGCAGCCGGAATCCAGGATGACCGCGTCCGCTCCGAAGGCGGCCGCGTTGCGGAAGATTCCGCCGACGTTGTCGTGATTGCCGATGCCGCAGAGCACGAGGATCGTCGCCCGCGCGCCCAGCCCGGCCAAAAGACCATCGGCATCCGGCACCGGCGCGCGGCGCCCCAGTCCCAGAATGCCCCGATGCAGTGGGAAGCCGGCGATGGCGTCCAGAACCTCCTGGCTCGCGCTGTAGACCGGCACGGCGTCCGGCAACCCGTCCAGCAACGGCGCCAACGCCGCGAGCCGCTTGTCCGCGATCAGCAGCGATACGGCCTCATGCCGCGACGCGGTCAGCAACGTGCGCAGCACGACCGCGCCTTCCGCGATGAAATGCCCGTCCCTCCCGACGAGGTCACGCTCCCGCACGTCGCGATAGGCGGCGATGCGCGGTTCCTCGGGATCGGTGATGGAAATGATCGACGGCATGTCGGTCGCCCTCCTGCGGACGCCGGAACAAGGCCGGCGCGGGCCGTCTGTTTACCGCTCCCGATGGCCGGTCAAAAGAACTTCCATCTGTGAAGCCGCTCACTTCGCCCGTCGCAGGGAACCGCTATACCGGCCATCACGACAGCGAGCGACCACCCCGGCCAACGAAGGAGCCGTCAATGGCCTACACCACCCTTTCCCGCCGCCCGACCACCGCCGCGACGGTCATCGCCACGGCGTGGCGCGCCATCGTCACCCGGCTGCCGAAACGGCGCGCGATCACCGAGCCGCATCATTTCGATGACCGTCTGCTGCGGGATATCGGCCTGACCCGCACCGACCTGATGAGCCTCCCGCACCTCCACGAAAGCAGCCACGAATAACGCAAAACCGGCCGCCCTTTTAGGGCGGCCGGCTTCGGTGTTCGTTGGGAAGACGAGTAAGTGACGGCGTGTGCGCGTTCGTTGTGCGTTTGGTGCTGTGTGCGCGTCGTGGCGACCTGGCGGCGACCTACTCTCCCACGTCTTAAGACGCAGTACCATCGGCGCTGAGGCGTTTCACGGCCGAGTTCGGAATGGGATCGGGTGCTGGGCACCTCGCCATGAC
>JAEZID010000314.1 GCA_023416195.1 Pseudomonadota bacterium
GGCTTGCGGCAGTCCAAGCTGGCGCTCGACCGCTGGTACCAGGCGCTGCGCGGCGACCCCGCCCCGGCCGACGCGGAGCTGCCGTTCGAGCTGTTGGCGGCGCTGGAGGACGACCTGAACACCCCGCTCGCCATCTCCCACCTGCACGAGCTGGCCTCGGCGATGAACAAGGCGCAGGGGGACGCGGAGAAGGCCGCCGCCAAGGGAGCGCTGCTCGCCGCCGGTCAGGCGCTCGGCGTGCTCCAGCAGGACCCGGAGGCGTGGTTCCGCTGGGCGCCGAAGGGGGCCGCCGCACTGTCCGACGCGGTCATCGAAGGGCTGATCGCCGACCGCCTCGCCGCCCGCAAGGCGAAGAACTTCGCCGAGGCCGACCGCATCCGCAAGGAACTGGCCGACCAGGGCATCGTGCTGGAGGACGGCCCCCAGGGCACGACCTGGAAGCGGGGCTAATTCTCAGGAGGTCGCCGGCTGCACCCGGACGCGCGCCGCCCGCAGCGGCACGCCGTTCAGCAGGAAACGCAGGACCGGCGACTTCTCGACCGCCGCGTGGTGGATCAGGAACGGGATCGCCAGCCCCAGCGCGGTGACCGCCGCGAACTCCACCGCCGGCCGCCAGGGCAGGGCCAGGAACAGGAATCCGACCCCGACCACCACCGCGTGGTGCAGCAGGTAGACCGTGTAGGACGCCTGCGACAGCGCGCGGACCACGGCGCTGGCCCCGGAGAACCACGCCTGCGCCATGCCGAGCACCAGGCGGAAGGCCGTCCAGGCCAGGATGGCGCCAAGCGCCTGGTCGAACAGCCGCAGCGCCATCGGCTTGTCGATTATTGCCAGCGCTTGATGGATCAGGAATCCCAGGACGAAGGCCAGCGCGACCGTCCAGCGCGTGCTGGCGAACCGCCGCGTCCCGCCGGGCGCCTGCGCGATCAGGACCCCGACCGCGAAATAGCTGAAGGACACGGCCAGCGTCGCCGCCGACGTGGTGGTCGGTGGCACCTTCTCCACCAGCCAGGGCGACAGGTTGTCCAGCCCCAGGACCCCGATCATCAGGACGCAGAGCAGGGCCGGGATCGCCCATTTGTTGATCGGCAGCCGCGCCAGCCAGCCGAAGCCGCCGCCCAGGGCGTGCGCGGCGCAGACCAGCAGCACGCAGGCGAACAGCTCGATCAGGAACCACAGATGCATGACCAGCTCGCCGCGCGCCACCGCTGGCGGCAGGACGTCGGTGAGGAATTCCTTCGCGCTCAGGCCCGGATCGGCCGCCAGGGTGGACACCCACAGCTGAAACACGTTGAGGGACACGGCGACCGCCACCAGCGGCACCAGCAGCCGCACGGCGCGGGACGCCAGCACGGCGCGCGGGCCGCCCGACCGCAGGCTCTTGGCCGTGAGCATGCCGGAAATCAGGAAGAAGGCGGGCATGCGGAAGGTGTGGATGAAGTCCGCGAACAGCCCCAGGGCCGCGTTCTCGGTCGCGGAGTCGATCAGCCAGCGATAGTCCGGCGTGTAGATCAGCGCCGCGTGGTACGGCACGCCCAGCAGCATGAGGAAACAGCGCGCCGCGTCCAGGCCGTGATCCCGCGCGCCTCCGCCGCTCTTCCTGTCGTGGTGCCCGTCGGCCATCCGTCGTCTCTCGTGTCACGTTCCCCTTGGGGAACGCGCGAAAGGCACAGCCGAGGTCCGGGCGGCGGTGGGGCAGGAGGGGTGCGTTTTGGAAGTACGCCGCCTCGCCCCATGCGCCGCCACCCGGATGGGTGTGCGCTTTCGG
Organism: Pseudomonadota bacterium; assembly: GCA_023416195.1. Classification (GTDB taxonomy): domain Bacteria; phylum Pseudomonadota; class Alphaproteobacteria; order Azospirillales; family Azospirillaceae; genus Azospirillum. The sequence goes on from JAEZID010000314.1 coordinate 1,769, forward strand.
GGCGATCCGATTTTCTCACGGAACCGTTCACTCCGGCGGCCTCCCTCTGTTACAAGGCCCGGCGGGGCGCTCGCATTCACGCGGGTGGCTCCGTTCACGCGCCCGTATTTCCGCGGGTGGCTACGGAGGATCTTGGACATGCTTTGGCTTGCCGCCTACATCGGCAACGTGCTCGCCCTCAACTTCGCGTTCAGCGCCGCACCGCACCTGGATCTCATCTGGTCCTGCTGGGCCGGCCTGATCTTCATCCTGCGCGACATGGTGCAGGTCCGTTTCGGTCACTGGTCGCTCGCCGCGATGCTGGCCGCGACGGTGCTGTCCTTCCTGCTCGCCGATCCGTTCGTCGCGGCGGCCAGCGTCACCGCCTTCGCCGTGTCGGAACTGATCGACTGGCTGGTCTTCACCATCACCCGCCGCCCGCTGCGCGACCGGCTGTGGCTCAGCGCCGCCCTGTCGGTGCCGGTGGACACGGCCATCTTCTTCGGCATGCTGGACATCTGGGACCCGTCCGTCTGGGCGGCGAGCCTCGCGTCCAAGCTGGCCGGCGTGTCGGTCGTGTGGCTGCTGATGCGGGCGCGCGAGAGCCGGCTGGCCGTGGCGTAAGCCGGCGCTCCCCCGCGTCGCGCGGGGGAGGGTTGGACAGGGGGCAAGGCGCCTACCACGCCCCCGCGTCCGGCACGACGATGGCGAACAGGTCGGCCAGTTCGGCCAGCGCGGCGCGCTTCACCGTTTCGGCCGGCACCACGCCGCCGGCCGGGTCGGGCAGGTCGCGGGTCGCGGTGGCGTTCGCCACCACCGTGCTGCGCCAGCCGAGGTCCAGCGCGGCGCGCGCCGTGGTGCTGACGCACATGTGGGTCATGAAGCCGGCGATGATCAGCTCGCTGCGGCCGGTGGCGCGCACCCGCGCGTCGAGGTCGGTGCCGGCGAAGGCATTGGGCACATGCTTGGTCACCACCGCCTCGCCCGGCAGCGGGGCGACGGCCGGGATGATCTCGGCCGACGGGCCGGCGGGGTCGAAGACGCCGCCCGGCCGGCCGTGATGGACGATGTGGAACACCGGCACCCCGGCCTTGCGGGCGCGGTCCAGCAGGCGCGCCGTCTCGGCGACGGCCGCCTCCACGCCGGACAGGGGCAGCGCCCCGTCGGTGTATTCGCGCTGCGCGTCGATCAGCACCAGCGCCGCCCGATCGAGCGGGCTGGGATTCAGCGGCGCGCCGGCCAGCGCGAGCAGGGATTTGGGCGCGGACATCGGAAAATCCTCCGTGGATGTGTGTGTGGCCGCCACTCTGGCCTGTTCGATTCCGGTTGGGCATTCGCTAAGATCGCGCGATGCCTGTGCAAAAACGAACAAGCCCGAAACAGACGCCCCGCCTCGATTGGGACGATCTGCGCGTCTTCCTTGAACTGGCGCGCGTCGGCAGCCTGTCGGCGGCCGCGCGGTCGCTGGGGCTCAGCCACGCCACGGTCGGCCGGCGCCTCGCCAGCCTGGAGGATACCCTCGGCCACCCGCTGGTCGAGCGGCGCGTGGACGGCTATGTCCTCACCCCGGACGGCGCGGCGGTGCGGGATCTCGCCGATGGCATGGACGAACGCGCGCTGGCCATCCTGCGCCGGGGCGGGCGGGAGGACGGGCTGGCCGGCACCGTGCGCCTGACCATGACCCAGGCGCTGGCCGACCTGTTCGTCGCGTTCCGCCTTGGCCCGTTGCGCGTCCGGCATCCCGGCCTCGATCTGGAGGTCGTGGTGGACAACCGCTCGCTCAGCCTCGCGCGGCGGGAGGCGGACATCGCCATCCGCCTCGCCCGGCCGCAGAGCGGGGAACTGTTCGCCCGCAAGCTCGCCACCATCGGCTATGCCTTGTACGCGGCACCCGGCGCGCCGGACGTCCTGATCGCCAACGACGAGTCGCTGGCCGACCTGCCGGAATCGGTCTGGCTGTCCCGCCACCATCCGGGCAAGCGGATCGCCTTCCGCTCCAACAGCGTGCAGACGCAGCTCGCCGCCGCCAGGGCCGGCTTCGGCGTGGCCCTGCTGCCCCGCTGGCTGGCGGGCGGGGACGCGGGCCTGCAACGGCTGCCCTCCGCCGTCCCGACACCGACGCGCGAGGTGTGGCTGGCCGTGCACCGCGACCTCAAGGACGTTCCGCGCGTGCGCGCGGTCATCGATCACGTCACGGCGGTGTTCGAGGCGGAACGCGCGCTGCTGCTGGCCGGGGGCGGTTGAACGTCCGTGGCCGGCGGGGGTGCCGTTGCCGGAATTTCCACCAGGAAGATGGCGCCCCGGCCCGGCCGCGACAGCACCCGCACCCGATAACCCAGCAGCCGCGTCAGCCGCGCCACGGTGGCAAGGCCGAGGCCCAGCCCCTTGCGCCGGTCCCGCTCCGGGTTTCCGATCTGGTAGAAGTCCTCGAAGATCAGGTGCAGCCGGTCGCGCGGGATGCCGGGACCGGTGTCCTGCACCTTGAGGGCGACGCCGCCGCCGCGCAGCTTGCGGCAGGTCAGCCGGATGACGCCGTTCCGCGTGTACTTCACCGCGTTGTGCAGCAGGTTGCGGACGATGCGCTCCAGCATCGCGGGGTCGGTGGCTATCGTCAGATCGCAGGAGGTGACGCGCAGTTCCAGCCCCTTCTCGGCGGCTTCCAGGCGGATGTCGTCGCTGATGCGGGCCAGGAAGGCCGGCAATTCGACCTCGGTCATCTGCGGGCGGATCAGCCCGGTTTCCAGCGAGGCGATGTCCATCAGCGAGTTCAGCAGGCGTTGCGTCGCCTCGAACCCGTCGCGGGCGGCGTCCACCAGCTTGCGCTGGGGGGCCGACTCCGTCTGCTCGGCGATCAGGTGCAGGTAGATGCCCAGCGTCTGCAACGGTTGGCGCAAATCGTGGCTGGCGGCGGCGAGGAAGCGGGACTTGGCCGCGTTCGCCTCCTCCGCCTCGGTCCGCGCCTTGGCCAGCGCGTCGTGGCTGCGGCGCAGCTCGTCCATGCGGTGCCGCTCCCGCAGCACCGAATCGATGATGGCGGCCAGCAGCAGCGTGATGATCGCGCCGGCCACCAGCACGGCGTGCGGCGTGGCGCTGCCCATGGTCGCCTCGAAGCCGGGGGCGCTGGCGATGCGCACGGTCCAGGTGCGGCCGAGCACGTCGATGCTGCGGACGTCCTGGAATCGCGGTTCGTGGGGCGAAGTCCTGGCGAACATCAGGGCGCCGTCCGTCATCTCCGT
>JAEZID010000354.1 GCA_023416195.1 Pseudomonadota bacterium
GTTCATGTCCATGGTGTACTCGCCGCCGGTCAGGCTGGTGACGATCTGATCGATTGGCACGCGGGCGTGGATGATGTTGCGGGTCGCGGCGTTGTCGCGCAGGAAGCCGGCGACGCCGGCCTTCGGCACCCATTCGAAGCGGATGAACTTGTCGCGGCTGTCGGTCAGGACGGAGATGTTGTTTTCCACCCGGTTGCCGTCGCCGCCGTGGATGAAGACCGCCGCCCAGCCGGTGTTCTCCAGGAAATTGCCCTGCACCGTGACGCCGTTGGTCAGATCGTCCAGATAGATGCCGAAGCCCTTGTAGCGCTCCAGCCAGTTGCCGGCGGGGTCGGTGGCGATGCCGCCCGTGCCCCGGATGTCGTTGAAGCGGATGACCGTGCGCGTGTCGATGTTGCTGCGGCCCAGCGTCTCGATGGCGCCGAGGTCGGCGGTCTCGCGGCCGATGTCGCGGATGCGGTTGTATTCGATCAGGTTCTCGGTGTTCTTGGTCTCCGGGTTCCAGTTCTTCAGCGAGATGCCGTAGCGGGCAGCGTGGCGGATGTCGTTGTGGGCGATCACCGTGCGGTTCACCCCCGCCGCCATGACGCCGGCGCTGTAGAGGTTCACCTCGCCGATGTGGCGGATGCTGTTGGCGACGACGCGGTTGTCGTTGCTGCCCGGCCCCAGATCGACGCCGCTGCGGCCGAGATGCTCCATGCGGTTGCCGCGCACCTCGCTCTCCACGGCGCCCTTCAGGACGACCGCCGTGCCGACCGCCCAAAAGCGGTTGCCGAGGATGCGATGGCCCGACCCGCCGACGAGGCGGATCGCCGACCCGTCGTAGGGCACGTCGGTGAAGCCCAGCCCCTCGATGATCACGTCGCGGGCTTGGTCCAGCTGGATCAGGGGGGAGAGGCGGGCCACCATCACCTCGCCCGCGCGGGCGAAGCCCTCCGGGTCGAAGGGGCGCAGCAACAGGCGCTTGTCCTTCGCCCGCCACGCGAACTGGCCGGGGAATTTCAGGAAGTCCGGGTGGCCGAGCAGGCGGAAGGTGGTGCCGTCGCGGAACGGGTACCAGCCGTCGCGGTCGAGCGTCAGCGTGCCCCGCGCGTCGATCGTTTCGATGCCCCGGATGTCGTCGGCCTGCCGCTCGCGGTCGAGCGCCTGGACCCGCACGCCGGACGCCGCCCAGGCCGGCTGCACCGTGCCGGGGGGGAAGCGAAAGCGGCGCTTGTCGCCGCCGCCCTTCACCGCCTGCGCCACGAACCAGCCGCTGCGGATGGGGTCGCCGGGGTCGTAATCGCCGCTCTGCGCCGCGCGCAGGCGGATGCCGCCGGCCGTCACGTCGAGGCCGGGTTCGCGCGCCAGCGGGGCGGAGACGACGCCGGGCGCCTCTGTGGTGAAGCCGCTCACCCGCTCCCCGCCGGAAAGGACGGGCTGCTCGCCGGGGGCGGCGGCGATGCGCAGGCCGGAGTCCTCGGGGCCGAGTTCCAGCGTTTCGCTCAGCGCATAGGTGCCGCCGCGCAGGAGGATCCGGCGCGGGCCGCCCTCGCGCGCCGCCTGGACGGCGCGGGCCAGGGTGGCGAAGGGTCCGTCCTTGCCGTTCAGGGCCGGATCGGCGGCGCGACCCGACCAGCGGTCGTTGCCACGGGGCGACACGTAGCTTGCCGGTTCGGCCGCGAACGCAATCCCCGGCAGGGCCAGGATCAGGACGACCGACAGCAGCCTTAGCATTCGCAGCGCCATATCACCTCCGCTTGTACCCAAGCGAAACTGGCCGCCCGGCGCCCCGGAGGCAAAAGCGCGGAAGGGGTGCCCCGTTTTCGGGAAAGCGTGTCAAGGCCGCGGTGGGGATAGCCCGCCCTTCGAAAGGCGCTCGCCGTCTGCGTCCCCAGGAGAGTCGGACCCCGGCCTATGCGTGCTGCGTTGCATCATCCGGAAGCGTCAGCGAGCGAGGCGGAGCCCGGCATGATCGAGACGGCGTTGATCGCACAGGTGCTGGTGGTGGCCCTGGTCGCCGTGGTGTTCCTGAGCAGCGGCACCGCGTCGCTGTTCCACCCACTGACCTTCTATCTGGTCTTCCACACGCTGGTCTTCGTCGTCCGCCCGCTGCTGGTGCACGGGTTCGGCATCGACAACGCGTGGCTGTTCATCGGCTTCTGGCCCAGCGCGTCGCAGTTCGTGATGGCGCTGACCGTCAGTTCGGTGGCCCTGATCGCCTTCGCCATCTCCTGCGGCTACGCCGGGCGGGCGAAGCCGGATTTCAGTCGGGCTCCCCAGTTCTCGTTCGACCGGGTGGACATCGTCGCCTTCACCATCACCGTGCTGCTGCTGGCGCCGCTGGCGCTCTATTCCGCCGTGCTGCGCCAGGACGGCGCCGACTTCACCGGCACGGGCGACCTGCAAATGGAGCGCGACCCGCTGACCGGCCAGCCGATCTACGTCAACACCACCGGCTACATCGCCGAGGCCCATTCCATGGGTCTGCCGCTGACGCTGGGCATCATCTGGGTCAGCCGCTTCCACCCGCTGTCCTTCCTGCCCTTCATCGCCTTCGTCGGCTACCGCGCCTATCTGGGCTGGGGGCGCTGGGCGATCATCATGGGCATCATCGGCCTGGTGCTGCTGGTGCTGTACCAGACGCGGACGAAGTGGTTCCGCTGGTGGCAGGTCGCCGTCGGCCTGCCGGTGCTGTTCCTGTTCCACACGCTGGGCAACAACCGCGGCTTCATCCGCGCGGTGATCGCCGGCAACGAAAGCCCGTGGAACGCCCTGCAGGGCGGCAGCGCGTCGTTCATCGACAGCCTGGCCAACCAGGACATCGCGAACTTCGACTTCCTGGCCTTCATCCTGTGGGCGGTGCCGGAGCAGTCGGGGACCTACACCTATTTCACCCAATACCTGCAACTGTTCACCGAGCCGGTGCCGCGCATGCTGTGGCCGGACAAGCCCATCGGCGCGCCGCTCAAATGGGTGACGCTGCACGATTACGGCAATTTCGCGAACCTGACCACCTCGCTGGCCGGGGACGGCTGGATGAGCGCGGGGTGGATCGGCCTGATCGTCACCATGGTGGCGGTCGGCCTGATCCTGGGGCGGCTGCACCGCTGGTTCTGGGAGCGCGGGATCATGAACCGCTACGCCGTGCTGTTCTATTGCGCCTTCATTCCGCTGTCCTTGCAGTGGTATCGCGACGGCAACATCACCATCGTCAAGTTCGGCTTCTTCTCGCTGCTGCCGATCCTGCTGTGGATCGTGCTGACCAAGGCGATCCGCGCCTGGATGAGAAGCGGCGAGATGACCAGCGGCGCGGAGAGCGCGCGGCCCGCCGTCCGTCTGCCGCTCGGCCGGCTGTGAGGGCTTGATGACGAATCGCTTCGGAGGCTTCAACGGATTCATTCTGCGCGCGCTCGCCCTGGTGGCGGCGGTGGTGCTGCCGCTGTCCTACGCGCTGGACCCGCCGGACGGCGACCTGACGCGGCTGGGCGGTTACGCCGAGAACCTTTTCGGCCCGACGGCGCCGCAGGCGATCTTCGCGCCGCCGCTGGTGGAGAAGGCGCGGGCCGGCGCCACCTACGACGTGATGGTCGTCGGCGACGGCTTCTCGCAGCCGGACCCGGCGGACCGTCACACGCCCTATGGGCATTACTGGACCGATCATCTGCGCAACCTGACCGGCCTGACGGTCGGCGTGCGGCATCTGGACGAGGAGCCTCTGGCCGACTATCTGGCCTCCGCCGACTTCCGGAAGCGGCCACCGCGCGTGCTGGTCTTCCAGGTGACGGAGCGGGACCTGCCGGCGCGCACGGACGGGCTGCCGGAGGCGACGGGCAAGGGCGCCCTGATGGTC
>JAEZID010000383.1 GCA_023416195.1 Pseudomonadota bacterium
CTCCTGGATGGCGAGGCGTTCGGCGAAGGCCAGCCGCCGCTGCGCCAGCGCGTAGCCGCCCAGCGCGGTCAGCGCCACCACGGCGGCGGCGAGCAGCCCCGCCTGCTGGGCGCGGGTGCCGGCCGGCGTCAGGCTGGTCAGGGCGTGGATGGTCCAGTCGCCGCCGGGCATGGCCGCCGATTGCAGCAGGTAGCGCCGCTCCTCCCCCGCCTCCAGAACGGCGATGCGGTCGGACGCGCCGCCGAAGGCCCAAGGCAGGGTGGGCACGCCCTCGGTCACCGGTTCGGGCTTCTGGGGACGGGCGACGGGCAGTTGGCGGGGCAGGGCGGCGTAGCGCCAGCCGTCCACGTTGGTGATGAAGACGATGCCGTCGCGGTCGGTGACCAGCACCTTTTCCTGGCCCCGCATCCAGGCCTTCTCCAGCGCCTCGAATCCCACCTTCAGGACGACCGTGCCCAAAGGGGCGTTCGATGTGCGGTTTTCCGCACTGACCCGGTAGGCCGTGTAGTAGCCGGGGATCAGCGAGGTGGTGCCGAGTGCGAAATGATGCCCCTCACCGGTGTCCAGGGCCGATTTGAAGTAGGGGCGGTAGGAGAAGTTCTGCCCGACGAAGCTGGCCGCGCTGTTCCAGTTGCTGGCCGCCACGGTCGTCCCGCCCGCGTCCATGACGTAGAGCGCCGAAGCCCCGACCTGCCGCGCGACATCCTCCAGCTTGCGGTTCATGACGGCGATGCGGTCGGGCGTGGGGGCGGACAGCAGCTCCGCCACCTCCGGGGTGCGCGCCAGGACCAGGGGGACGGCGGCGTGCCGCTCCAGCTCCGCCTTCAGGTTGGCCTCGTACAGGGCGAGCTGCGCGCTTCCCTGCTCGCGCAGGGAGTCGTGGGCCACCGACGCGGTCCAGCCGGCCGCCAGCGCCGCCGCCAGCGGCATGCCCAGCAGGAAGACGGCCAGCAGCAGCCGGCGCGGCCGGGCCATCAGCGCGGCGATCAGGCCGGCGAGGAACCCGGAGGGCGTGTGCGCCTCGGGCGTGGTCGAAAATGTCCGGCGAATGGGGTTGTTCCTAATCAACGTTCCGGAGAGCGATGCTGCGCTGCAATATTCCGATGCCGTGTGCGGATTTTCGCACATCGATTCGGGCGTTGTCGTGCGGAATCTCGCCCACCCGTCCTTTCGGAGCGCTGCGAATCCTCGGTTTCAGTTTTGGCACGGGGCTTGCTGACAAGGGGGCAACGCCGGGCCGCCCGCCGACCTCTGACAAGAGCGAGCGCCCACCCCAGGAACGCCTTGAGGAGAGAAACCCCATGCATGCCGCCTCGCACGCACAAGGGCAGCCCCAGAAGAAGCCATTCTACACGAATCTGACCGTCCAGGTTCTCAGCGCCATCACGGTCGGCATCCTGCTCGGCCACTTCTATCCGTCGATCGCGGTGGAGATGAAGCCGCTGGGCGACGTCTTCATCAAGATGATCAAGATGGTGATCGGCCCGATCGTCTTCCTGACGGTCGTCACCGGCATCTCCTCCATCGGCGACATGAAGAAGGTCGGCAAGGTCGGCGGCAAGGCGATCCTGTATTTCGAGATCGTCACCACCTTCGCCCTGGCGCTCGGCCTGCTGGTCGTGAATCTGGTGAAGCCCGGCGCCGGCATGAACATCCAGGCCGGCAGCCTGAAGGCCGACAGCGTCGCCAAGTACGCGACCGAGGCGCAGCACCACACCACCATCGACTTCCTGACGAGCATTGTGCCGGACAACGTGGTCGGCGCCTTCGTCAAGGGCGACATGCTGCAGATCCTGTTCTTCGCGGTGATCTTCGGCGTCGCGCTGGCCGCCATGGGCCAGAAGGGCAAGGTGGTCGAGGACATGTTCGAGAAGATGTCGCACGCCCTGTTCGGCGTGATCGGCATCCTGATGCGCGTCGCCCCGCTCGGTGCCTTCGGCGCGATGTCCTTCACCATCGGCAAGTACGGCGTGTCCTCGCTGACCTCGCTCGGCCAGCTGATGGCCGCCGTTTACATCACCATGGCGCTGTTCGTCTTCGTCGTGCTGGGCGGCATCGCCCGGATGTACAACTTCAGCCTCTGGAGCTTCCTGCGCTACATCAAGGACGAGCTGCTGATCGTGCTCGGCACCTCCTCGTCGGAGTCCGTGCTGCCGCGCATGATGGAGAAGATGCAGAAGTTCGGCTGCTCCAAGCACGTCGTCGGTCTGGTCATCCCGACCGGCTACTCGTTCAACCTGGACGGCACCTCCATCTACCTGTCGATGGCCGCGATCTTCATCGCCCAGGCCTTCAACATCGACCTGACCATCTGGCAGCAGCTGACCATCCTCGGCCTGCTGATGCTGACCTCGAAGGGCGCGGCGGCGGTGACCGGCGGCGGCTTCGTGACGCTGGCCGCCACCCTGACGGCGACCGGCCAGCTGCCGATCGAGGGTCTGGCCCTGCTGCTGGGCGTGGACCGCTTCATGTCCGAGGCGCGCGCCATCACCAACCTGATCGGCAACGGCGTCGCCACCGTCGTGGTCGCCAAGATGGAAGGCGAGTTCGACGAGACCAAGGCGGTCGCCGAGTACCAGGAGCACTTCAAGGAACCGGCGCTGGCCCGCATCTGAAGACGGCGGGGACGAGCGGCTTGACGGATCGAAATGGGAGGGGGTGGCCGCAGGGCTGCCCCTTTCCCATTCCGGCGTTCGGACTTATGGGGTATAAGCCGATAGGACGCTAACGTTTGTTCGGCCAATTAACCTAAATCGAGTTAATAAGGGAGAGGACGTCATGTCCGGCGATTTCGACGCGATGGCGCTTGAGTACCACCGGGCCCCGAAGCCCGGCAAACTCGCGATCGTCGCCACCAAGCCCATGGCCAACCAGCGCGACCTCGCGCTGGCCTACTCGCCGGGCGTGGCCGCCGCCTCCAGCGCCATCGCCGCCGATCCGGCCCAGGCGGCGGAGCTGACTTCGCGCGCCAACCTCGTCGCGGTGGTCACCAACGGCACGGCGGTGCTGGGCCTCGGCGACATCGGCCCGATGGCCGCCAAGCCGGTCATGGAGGGCAAGGCCGTCCTCTTCAAGAAGTTCGCCGGCATCGACTGCTTCGATCTGGAGCTGAACGAGAAGGATGTGGACGCGCTGGTGGACACCATCGTGCGTCTGGAGCCGACCTTCGGCGCCATCAACCTGGAAGACATCGCCGCCCCCGCCTGCTTCGAGGTGGAGCGCCGCTGCCGCGAGCGGATGAAAATCCCGGTCTTCCACGACGACCAGCACGGCACCGCCATCGTGGTGGGCGCCGCCGTCCTGAACGGGCTGAAGCTGGTCGGCAAGGACATCGCCACCGTCAAGGTCGTCTCCACCGGCGGCGGTGCTGCGGGCATCGCCTGCCTCGACCTCATGCTCAGCCTGGGCGTCAAGCGCGAGAACGTCTGGCTGGTCGACCGCATCGGCGTCGTCCACAAGGGCCGCAACGAGGAGATGAACCCCTACAAGGACGCCTACGCGCAGGAGACCGAGGCGCGCGTGCTGTCCGACGTGATCGACGGGGCGGACATCTTCCTGGGCCTGTCCGGTCCGAAGGTGCTGAAGCCGGAACTGCTGGCCCGCATGGCCGACAAGCCGCTGATCTTGGCGCTCGCCAACCCGGACCCGGAGATCATGCCGGATCTGGCGCGCGAGGCGCGGCCCGACGCCATCATCGCCACCGGCCGGTCGGATTTCCCCAATCAGGTCAACAACGTCCTGTGCTTCCCCTTCATCTTCCGCGGCGCGCTGGACGTCGGCGCCACGACGGTGAACGAGGAGATGAAGATCGCCGCCACCCACGCGGTGGCCAGCCTCGCCCAGGCCGAACCGTCGGACGTGGTCGCCGCCGCCTATGTGGGTGAGAACCTGCGCTTCGGCCCCGACTACATCTTGCCGAAGCCCTTCGACCCGCGCCTGGTCATCGAGGTGTCGTCGGCGGTCGCCAAGGCGGCGATGGAATCCGGCGTCGCCACGCGGCCCATCGTCGATTTCCGCGCCTACCGCGACCAGCTGGGCCAGTACGTTTTCCGCTCCGGCCTCGTCATGAAGCCGGTCATCACCAAGGCCAAGTCCGCGCCGAAGAGCATCGTCTACGCCGAGGGCGAGGACCCGCGCGTGCTGCGCTGCGCCCAGGTGGTGGTGGACGACGGCATCGCGCACCCGATCCTGCTCGGCCGGCGCGAGGTGATCGAGCGGACCATCGCGGAGATGAGCCTGCGCATCGTCCCCGGCAAGGACGTGGAGGTGATCGAGCCGCTGCGCGACCTGCGCTATCACAACTACGCCGAGCTGTACCGCCAGATGATGGGCCGGCGCGGCGTGTCGCCGGCGCACGCGCTGAACGTCGTGCGCACCCAGTCCACCGTCTTCGGCGCGCTGATGGTTCGCCGGGGCGAGGCCGACGGGATGGTCTGCGGCACGTCCGGCCGCTACGGCGATCACTTCACCCACGTCATGGACGTGATCGGCCTGCGCAAGGGCGTGAAGGTCGCGGCGGCGATGAACGGCCTGATCTCGACCAAGGGCACGCACTTCATCTGCGACACCTACGTCAACCCCGACCCGACCGCCGAGCAGGTGGCCGAGATCGCCCGGCTGGCGGCGGAAGAGGTGAAGCGTTTCGGCATCGAGCCGAAGGTGGCTCTGCTCTCCCACTCCAACTTCGGCAGCGCCGACACGCCGTCGGCGCGCAAGATGCGCACCGCCTACCAGCTGGTGGCGGAAGAGATGCCCGACCTGGAGATCGACGGCGAAATGCACGCCGACGCCGCCCTGTCGGAGGTTCTGCGCAAGGGCGTGCTGCCCGACAGCCGCCTGAAGGGCGAGGCGAACCTGCTGGTCATGCCGACGCTGGACGCCGCCAACATCGCCTTCAACATGCTGAAGATCCTGGCCGACGCCCAGAACGTCGGGCCGATGCTGCTGGGGGCCGCGCGCCCCGTGCACATCGTGACCCCGTCGGTGACCACGCGCGGTCTGGTGAACATGACGGCGGTGTCGGTGGTGGACGCCCAACTGGCCGCCCCGGTCAACGCCGCTCCGCGTCCGCCGGTCATGAAGGATGGTGAGGGCTGGACCTGTTAGATTCCGTAATGGGCCGACTGCCAAGCGTTAGCGAGGCAGGGTGGCTGTCCCTCACAGTGATGATGTGAAAAGCGGGGGCCGGGCGGGTCGGCCCCACGCATCATGGAGGGACAGCCATGGACCACTGTGCCGGGATCGACGTCTCGTTGGAACAGAGCAGCGTG
>JAEZID010000421.1 GCA_023416195.1 Pseudomonadota bacterium
ACCGACGCATCCTCGCCCGAGACGATCAGCGCCGCCAGCCGGCCGAAGGGCGGCATGCCGGCCTCCTGCCGCATCTCGGCCTCCAGCGCGTAGAAGCCGTCGCGGTCCCCGGCGGCCAATGCCTGCATGACGGGGTGCTCCGGCATGTAGGTTTGCAGCATGACGCGGCCGGGCCGCTGCCCTCGGCCGGCGCGCCCGGCGACCTGATGAAGAAGCTGGTAGGTCCGCTCGCCCGCCCGCAGATCGCCGCCGGTCAGGCCGAGGTCGGCGTCCACCACGCCGACCAGGGTCAGCATGGGGAAATGGTGGCCCTTTGCCATGACCTGGGTGCCGATCAGGATGTCCAGCTCGTGGTCGGTGATCTTGCGGACCATCTCCTGGATGGCGCGCGGGCCGAACAGCGTGTCGGACGCCATGATGGCCGAGCGGGCGTCGGGGAACAGTTCGGTCACTTCTTCGAAGATGCGCTCCACGCCGGGGCCACAGGCGGCCAGCGTGCCCTCCTCCCCGCATTCCGGGCAGCTGTGGGCGAGCGGCTGGGACAGGCCGCAGTGGTGGCACTGGAGCTTGCGCGCCAAGCGGTGCTCGACCAGCCACGCCGTGCAGTTCGGGCATTGCAGGCGGTGGCCGCAGGCCCGGCACAGGGTCAGCGGCGCGTAGCCGCGACGGTTCAGGAAGAGCATCGCCTGCTCGCCCTCCGCCAGCGTCTTCTCCAGCGCCTTCTTCAGGGTCGGCGCCAGCCAGTGGCGGGCCGGCGGGCGGTCCTTGCGCAGGTCGATCAGTTCCACGTCGGGCAGCACGGCGCCGCCGTGGCGGCCCGGCAGGTGGATGCGGGCGTAGCGGTTGCTGTCGGCGTTGACCTTGGTTTCCAGCGACGGGGTCGCCGACACCAGCACGATGGGAATGCCGCCGAGATGGGCCCGCGCCACGGCCATGTCGCGGGCGTGGTAGATGGCGCCCTCCTCCTGCTTGTAGGCGGAGTCGTGTTCCTCGTCGATGACGATGACGCCGAGGTCCTTGTAGGGCAGGAACAGGGCGGAACGGGCGCCGACCACCACCGGCACCTCGCCGTTGGCCACGGCGCGCCAGGTGTCGCGGCGCTGGGCGCCGGTCAGCTCCGAATGCCATTCGGCGGGCGGCGCGCCGAAGCGGCGGGCGAAGCGGTCGAGCCACTGCGCCGACAGGGCGATTTCCGGCAGCAGGACGAGCGCCTGCTTGCCCTGCTTCAGGGCGGCGGCGATGGCCTCGTAATAGACCTCCGTCTTGCCGGAGCCGGTGACGCCGTCCAGCAGCACGGTGGAGTAGGTGCCGGAGGTGACGCGCTGGCGCAGATCCTCGGCTGCGGCCTCCTGGTCGCCGGACAGGGTCGGCCCCTCGCGCGTCCAGTCCGGCCTGCCGAGTTTGGTCGGCTGGAGCAGCACCGGTTCGAGCAGCCCGGCCTCGGCCAGCCCGCGCACGACGGTGACGCCGCACCCCGCCTCCTCCGCCAGTTCGGCCGGGGTGCGCGGCGGTCCATCGTCCAGCAGGGCCAGCACGCGCCTGCGCGGGTCGGTCATCTTGAAGCCGGGCGGCGGCTCGGCGTCCGGCTTGCGCAGATAGGCCAGCGTCGGCTTGGGCGGTTCCAGCGCCGCCGGGACGCTGACCGCCATGCGCAGCACCTGCCCCGGCATGGTCATGGTGTAGGCGGCGACCCACTCGACGAAGCGGCGCCCCACCTCCGTCATGGGCGGCACGTCGAAGCGGCGGACCACGGCCTTCAGCCGCGCGGATTCGACGGCGCCGGCGCCGGCGCCCCAAACCACGCCGATGACGCGGCGGGGGCCGAGCGGAGCCTCCACGAAGTCGCCGGGGTTGAGAGTCATCCCGGCGGGCACGCGGTAGTCGTACGGCTCGCGCAGCGGCAGGGGCAAAAGCACGCGGACGCGCACCTCAGGCCCCAGAAGATCACCCTGGAGAGGCTGGCCGGAACTGGCGGAAGCGCCGCGCATGGGCTAAAGTGCCCCCTGGCCGAAGCGCCAATGGGGATAGCGCCTGGGGGGATACCGCCTGGGGGCATATCCCGCGCGGCGGGGCCCGGTCTTCATCAGCAAGTATGGATTCGTCGTCATGAAGTTCTTCGTCGACACCGCCGACATCGCCGAGATCCGCGATCTGGCCGACAGCGGCCTGCTGGACGGTGTTACCACCAACCCCTCCCTGGTCGCCAAGACCGGACGCAAGTTCCTCGACCTCGTGTCGGAGATCTGCGAGGTGGTGAACGGCCCGGTGAGCGCCGAGGTGGCCTCCACCGACTTCGAAACCATGCTCGCCGAAGCGCACAAGATCGCCAAGATCTCCCACCGCGTCGCGGTCAAGGTGCCGCTGACGCCGGCGGGTCTCAAGGTCTGCAAGATTCTGTCCTCCGAAGGGACGATGGTCAACGTCACGCTGTGCTTCTCGCCGGCGCAGGCGATCCTGGCCGCCAAGGCCGGCGCCTCCTTCGTGTCGCCGTTCGTCGGCCGGCTGGACGACATCGGCCAGGACGGTATGGGGATCATCACCGACATTTGCGAGATTTACCGCAACTACGACCACTTCAAGACCGAAGTGCTGGTCGCCTCGATCCGCAACCCGATGCACATTGTCAAGGCCGCCCGCCTGGGCGCCCATGTGGTGACCGCCCCGGCCGGCGTGCTGAAGCAGCTGTTCAACCACCCGCTGACCGACAAGGGCCTCGCCCAGTTCGTCGAGGACTGGAAGAAGACCGGCCAGTCGATCCTGTAAGCGGCGGGAACACGCCATGGGCCGCGAGCCGGGACACACCCACCGCATGAAGGACGCGCTGACCCCAGAGGACGTGTGCGCCTACCTGCGGGAGCATCCCGATTTCCTGGTCCAGAACGCCGATCTGGTCCACCACCTGACGCCGCCGTCGCTCGATCGCGGCCGGGGGGTGGTGGACCTGCAAGCCTTCATGGTGGAGCGCCTGCGCGGCGAGGTGCGCCACCTGAAGGACCAGCAGCGCGCGCTGATCGGCACCTCGCGCGCCAACCTGAACAGCCAGAACCGCATCCACGCGGCCGTGCTGTTTCTGCTGGACGCGCAGAGCTTCGAGCAGCTGATCCAGACCATCACGACCGACCTGGCCGTCCTGCTGGACCTGGACGTCGCCTGCCTCGTCGTCGAGTCGAACGGGTACGACACCCCGCACGTCCAGACCAGCGGCGTCCGGGTGGTCGAGCCGGGGACGGTGGACCGCTACCTCGGCAAGGCCGACGTGGCGCTGAACGCCGACATCCAGGGCGATCCGGAGATCTACGGCCCCGGCGCCGGGCTGGTCCGGTCGGAGGCGCTGATCCGCCTTCAGGTGTCCAGCGAGACGCCGGACGGCATGCTCGCCTTCGGCAGCCGCGAGCCGGACACGTTCCACGCCGGACAGGGCACGGAGCTGGTCGGTTTCCTGGCCCGCGTGGTGGAACGGGTGATCCGCGGCTGGCTCGAACTGCCAGCGTGATCGAAGTCGCATGACGCAGAAACAAGAGGCCGTTCTCGGCTTCTCGGCCCAGCCGGACGTTCAGGACGCGCTGGCCCACTGGCGGCGCTGGCTGGAGAGCGAGCGCAACGTTTCCCCACACACGCTGACCGCCTACATCGGCGACGTGGCCGGCTTCCTGGAGTTCCTGACCGGATACCAGGGCCGCCCGCCGTCCATGAACGATCTGGGCTCGCTGACGCCGGCCGACTTCCGGGCCTGGCTGTCGCGGCTGGCCGGCGACGGCCTTATCAACGCAAGCCGGGCGCGGGCGCTGGCCGCCGTGCGCAATTTCTTCCGCTGGATGGACCGCAGCGGGCGGCTCCACAACGCGGCCATCGGAACGCTGTCCACCCCGAAGGTGAAGCGGCCCGTGCCCCGCCCCCTGACCGAGCTGGACGCCGGCCGGCTGCTGGAGACGGCTGAGACGGACCCGGACGAGCCGTGGATCGGCAAACGGGACCGCGCCCTGTTCACGCTTCTGTACGGCTGCGGCCTGCGCATTTCGGAGGCGCTAGGGCTGGCGCGCAAGGACGCGCCGCTGGGCGACGTGCTGCGGGTCACCGGCAAGGGGCGCAAGGAGCGGATCGTTCCCGTCCTGCCCGCGGTGACCGAGGCGGTGCGGGCCTACATGGACGCCTGCCCGTATGACGGAGGGCCGGACGCGCCGCTGTTCGTGGGGGTGCGTGGCAAGGTTCTGAACCCGGCCATCGCGCAGCGGCAGATGCAGCACCTGCGGCGGCTGATGGGCCTGCCGGAGACGGCCACGCCGCACGCGCTGCGGCACAGCTTCGCCACGCACCTGCTGGCGGACGGCGGGGACCTGCGGGCGATCCAGGACTTGCTGGGGCACGCGTCCCTGTCCACGACGCAACGCTACACGGACGTGGAGACCGAACAGCTGATGGCGGTCTATCGCGCCGCGCATCCACGGGCGAAGACAAAAGAGTAAAATCGCCCCACCCCTCACGGGCGCTGATCCACCTCTCCACCGTCATTCCCGCGAAGGCGGAGATGACGACCTGAGGTTTCCCTCCCCCACTCTCGCAGGGGAGGGAGCCAAGGCGGCTTACATGTGCAGCGGACGGCCGTCCACGGCCAGGGCCGCTTCCTTGGTCACTTCCGACAGGGTCGGGTGGGCGTGGCAGGTGCGGGCGATGTCCTCGGCCGACGCGCTGAACTCCATGGCGAGAGCCAGCTCAGCGACCATCTCCGACACGTTCGGGCCGACCATGTGGACGCCCAGAACCTTGTCGGTGCGGGCGTCGGCCAGGATCTTCACGAAGCCGTCCGTCGCGGCCATGGCGCGGGCGCGGCCGTTGGCGGTGAAGGGGAACTTGCCGGCCTTGTACTGGATGCCGGCGGCCTTCAGCTCTTCCTCGGTCTTGCCCACGGCGGCCACTTCCGGCCAGGTGTAGACGACGCCGGGGACGAGGTCGTGGTTGACGTGGCCGGCCTGACCGGCCAGCAGCTCGGCGAGCGCAACGCCCTCCTCTTCCGCCTTGTGGGCCAGCATCGGGCCTTCGACCACGTCGCCGATGGCGTAGATGCCCGGCACGCTGGTCTCGAAATGCTTGCCGATCTTCACGCGGCCACGGTTGTCCAGCTCGACGCCGACCTGATCGAGACCCAGGCCGTTGATGTACGGACGGCGGCCGATGGCGACCAGGACCACGTCGGCCTCGATCTCTTCGGCGGCGCCGCCGGCGGCCGGCTCGACCGACAGGGTGACGCCGGTGTTGGTGACCTTGGCGCCGGTGACCTTGGCGCCCAGCTTGAAGGTCATGCCCTGCTTGCCCAGGATGCGCTGCATCTGCTTGGACACTTCGCCGTCCATGGTCGGCAGCACGCGGTCGAGGAACTCCACGACGGTGACCTGCGAACCGAGACGGCCCCAGACCGAGCCCAGCTCCAGCCCGATGACGCCGCCGCCGATGACGACGAGGCGCTTCGGCACCTCCGGCAGCTCCAGGGCGCCGGTGGAGGAGACGATCTTCTGCTCGTCGATCTCGATGCCCGGCAGCGGGGTGACCTCGGAGCCGGTGGCGATCACGATGGCCTTGTTGGCGGTGACGGTGCCCACGCCCTCGACCTCGACCGTGTTCGGGGAGGCGATGCGGCCGGCGCCCTTCAGCCAGGCGATCTTGTTCTTCTTGAACAGGAACTCGATGCCGCCGGTGTTCTCTTTGACGACCTTGTCCTTGTGCGCCAGCATGCCCGGCAGGTCGAGCTGCACGTCGCCGACCTTGATGCCGAACTTGGCGAGGCCGTGCTTGGCCTCCTCGTACTTCTCCGACGCCGAGAGCAGCGCCTTCGACGGGATGCAGCCGACGTTCAGGCAGGTGCCGCCGAGCGCGGCCCGCTTCTCCACGCACGCGACCTTGAAACCGAGCTGCGCCGCACGGATCGCGCACACGTAACCGCCGGGACCGCCGCCGACAACGACGACGTCGTAAGTGCTTTCAGCCATAGGGGGCTTTCCTTCCGCCATTCTTGTCTTCGCCAAAAGCCGTCCCATCCAGCGGGGAGGGCCGCGCGCCGATTTATGCCCGCGCGAGCCGCAACTGGCAACGGGACAGTTCGTCCGAGGGGGTGGGTCGGGCAGTAGGTCGCGCCCCGGCCGGGGGCGGGTTTCGGCGGGCGCGGCTACCCGAAGAACGCCACCAGCGCCCGCACCGTCTCCTCCGGGGCCTCCTCCGGGAGGAAATGGCCGGCCGGCAGCGCCTGACCCTGGATCGCCGGGGCATAGGGGCGCCAGATGGACAGCGGGTCGTCGTAGAGGCGGCCGACCGTGCTGTTGTGGCCCCACAGGGCCAGCGCCGGGGCGGTGATCCTGCGGCCGGCGGCGCGGTCCTCGCGGTCGTGGACGAGGTCGATGCTGGCGCCGGCCCGGTAATCCTCGCACATGGCGTGCACGGCGGCGGGGTCGCGGAAGGCGCGCAAGTAGGCGGCGACCGCCTCCGGGTCGAAAACGTCGCCGGTGCCGCTGATGGAGCCCAGGACCCGGCGCAGGTAGAATTCGGGGTCCAGCCCGATCATGTGCTCCGGCAGGCCGTCGGACTGGATCAGGTAAAACCAGTGGTAATAGGCCGTGCCCATGGCCTGATCGACGCGCTCGAACACCTCGACGGTCGGGATGATGTCGAGGAAGGCGACGCGCTCCACCCGGTCGGGGTGGTCGAGCGTCAGGCGGTGCGCCACCCGCGCGCCCCGGTCGTGCCCGGCGAGGCGGAAGCGGTCGAAGCCCAGCGCCGCCATCAGCTCCACCTGATCCTTGGCGACGGCGCGTTTGGAGTACGCCTCATGCGCCGGATCGCCCGGCGGCTTCGACGAATCGCCGTACCCCCTGAGGTCGGCGGCCACCACGGTGAAGCGTTCGGCCAGTGCCGGTGCGACGCGGTGCCACATGACGTGGGACTGCGGAAACCCGTGCAAAAGCAGGAGCGGCGGGCCGTCGCCCCCGACCAGCGCGTTGATCTCCGCCCCGCTGGCGGCAACGCGGCGCGGCGCGAATCCCTCGAACATGCACACCCTCCCCTTCCGGATTCCCTAATCCTTTTGAACGGGGGTCCCGCCCCCTCTGTTCCGCGAAGGATCGGAAACCCTTTGCCCCTTTTCGGCGTTTTTCCGGCGATTCCACGTCACCGCAACCGGGAGACTACCATGCGTACCCTGAAGAAGTTCGTGATGTTCGCCGTGCTCGGCGCCGCCCTGGGTTCCAGCCTTGCCGCCTGCAACACCGTCGCCGGCGCGGGCGAGGACGTGCAGGCCGGCGGCCGCGCCATGGAGCGGTCGGCGGACAGCGTTCAGAAGAAGATGTAAGGTCGGTTGCCGGACTCCGCGATCCTCCCCCGTCAAAGAATGGGGGAGGATCGGGAGGGTGTTTGGATCAGCGCGCCATGCGCTTGATGGTGTTGGTGGTGCTCTGGCCCTCGACCAGCTGGGCCAGCACCACCGAACCGCCGTAGCTCTGCACGAAATCGGATCCCACCACCGTGGCGATGGTGTAGTCCGCCCCCTTCACCAGCACGTCGGGGCGCAGGGCGCGGATCAGCGTTTCCGGCGTGTCCTCGCCGAAGATCACCACGCGGTCGACGCAGGCGAGCGACGCGAGGACCGTCGCGCGCGCCGTCTCCGTCTGCACCGGGCGCGTCTCGCCCTTCAGCCGCTTGACCGAGGCGTCGCTGTTCAGCCCGACGACCAGCATGTCGCAGGCGGCCTTCGCCTGATTCAGCAACGAGATGTGGCCGGGGTGCAGCAGGTCGAAGCAGCCGTTGGTGAAGCCGACGCGCTTGCCGCGCTGGCGCCAGCGCTCCGCATGCTCCACCGCCTGGGCGAGCGTGGAAACCTTTTCCTCGCCGTGGCGCCATTCCTGCTGGTGCAGGGTGGACAGCAGTTCCGGCGCGCGAACCACCGCCGTGCCGACCTTTCCGACCACGACGCCGGCGGCGAGGTTGGCGAGACGGGCCGCGTCGGTCAGGTCGACGCCGACCGACAGGGCGGCCGTCAGGCTGGCCACCACCGTGTCGCCAGCGCCTGACACGTCGAACACCTCGCGCGCCTCGGCCGGCAGGTGGGTGGCGCCGTCGCGGGTGACCACGGACATGCCGCGCTCGCTGCGGGTCGCGACGATGGCCTCGATCCCGCAGCTGTCGATCAGGAAGCGGCAGGCAGCCTCGACCTCGGCGTCGGTGTCGGCGGGCATGCCGGTGGCCTGCATCAGCTCCTTGCGGTTGGGCGTCACGACGCTAGCGCCGCGATAATGGCCGTAGTCGTCGCCCTTGGGGTCGACCACCACCGGCAGGCCGGCCTCGCGCGCCGCGTGGATCAGCTGCCTGGCGAGGTCGGTGGTCAGCACGCCCTTGCCGTAATCGGACAGGATCACGGCACCGACCGTCAGCATGCCGGTGCGGGCGGCGACCATCACCTCTTCGGCGGAGTCGATGGCGGCGACGGTCTCGGCATCGGCGCGCAGAAGTTGCTGGCGGTTGCCGATGAAGCGCGTCTTGACCGTGGTCTGGCGGCCGGATTCGGACACGAGGCCGCCGCCGTCGCCGGTTTCCCGGGCGACGAGGCGGACGATCTCCAGGCCCGCCGGATCCTCCCCGACCACCGAGACGAAGCGGCAGGACGAGCCTAGCGCCATCAGGTTGGCGGCCACGTTGCCGGCGCCGCCGAGCATGGACGCCTCGCGCTCGATCCGCAGAACCGGGATGGGCGCTTCGGGAGAAACGCGGTCGACCGAGCCGTAGATGAAGCGGTCGAGCATGACGTCGCCGACGCACAGGACACGGGCGCGGGACAGGCTTTCGATGTGGCGGGCAAGGTCGCTCATGCCGAACGTCTTACCAATCTTGCGCGGCGGACTCCAGAGCCGTCGGACTCCAGCGCTGTCGCCGGTGACGAAATCGTGAAGGGGCTCACGGCGGCGTGAATGGCCGGCGGTTCGGGGTCGGTGTTACGTGAAGTGTGCGGGTGGGATCGGAGGGATGGACGTGCGCAGGTGGCTGCCGCTCGGGC
>JAEZID010000480.1 GCA_023416195.1 Pseudomonadota bacterium
CGCTCAGGGCGAGGACGGCGGCGAACCCGCCAAGCAGGACGCGCCGGGATATGGGCCGGGACATGGGTGATTCGGTCATGCCCTTCACATGGTCGGCGGCAAGGGGGCATGCCCGTGCGACGGCGGCGAGGGCCGGCGGGCGATGGGGATACCCCCTCGGGCGCCGCGCCGCGAACCGATGACGCGGACCCAAGAGGCGCCATCGCGTGTTTGAGTCGCGTGTTTGACGCGGCGCGCGCCGCCGAAGGAGCAGACCCCATGACGGACGAGACGAAGGCCCCCCGGCGCTGGCTCCGCATCGCGGTGCTGTGCGCCCTTCCCGTGCTGTTCCTGGCCGGAACGGCGGGGGCCTTCTGGACCGGCTACCGGCTCTACGACGAGCCTTTCGTCTGGTACAACCTGAACCGCGTCGCCGCCACCGCCGACCGGGCGGCGCGGGAGCTGAACGCCGTCACGGTGGTGGCGCTCGGCGACACGGCCCTGCGCCACGCCACCCTGGACGAGGAGGCCATGGCCAGGCTGGCCGAGAAGCATGGGGTGAAGGGGCTCCAGTTCCTGCGCATCGTCCACGACCACGCGCAGTTCGCCGATTTCGAACCCATGCTGGACGCCATCCTGGACCTGAAACCGGAAATCGTCCTGATCGACCTCGACCTGCTGTTCGCGGAGCGGCGGCCCTTCGTCGATCTGCGCCACTACGGCACCACGCTGACCGGCGTGGCGATGGACGGCAAGCCCTACCTGCGCGACCAGATCGCCGTCCAGTACGGCAAGAGTTGCAAGCCCGTCGGCCGCGAGGGGATGACCGCCGAGGAGATCGACCGGCGCATCGGAGCGTGGCACGAGGTGGTCGATGTTCGCCCCGACTCGCCCATGTTCGAGCGCGTGCGGCGCTTCGCCGATCAGGCGCGGGTGGCCGGCGCGCGGGTGGCGCTGCTGCACCTCCGCCGACCGCCGGCGCTGGAGGAACGGCTGTACGGGCCGGGAAACAGCCATGTGCCGGCCGTGCTCGCCCGTCTGAACGACCAGCCCGGCCTGCCGCTGTGGCGCTTCCCCGACACCGCGCACAAGGCCGAGCTGTACTGCCGCAGCGGGGCTGTGGGGCCGGAGGGGCGCAAGCTTTACTCAGCGTGGCTGGCCGGCAGCATCGCCCAGGCGCTGTCGGAACCGCGCGTGGAAGAAGCCGCCCTGCAATAGTCGCTGTCCTGGCACAGAAAAGTATTCTTGCATCAATCCACAGCATCGTGGATAAGGACGCAAGCCAAAAGCGGCTTCGTTACCTTGCCATTTTCAAGACGCACGACCGTCATCAAAGCGTAATATTTCCGATTACCACGGGATTGGACGTCTTATGACAACATTCAGCGCATCCAACACACCACGCACAGCGCCGGGACCTCGGCCACAGCAGAAGAGTGCCGTCATGGATTTTTCGATCCGCAACACCCCGGCCAGCACCGAAATTCTGCTGAGCGGGCGCATGACCTTCGCCGATCATGAGACATTCCGCACCATCATCGGCCATTTCGACCGGCCGGCCGGTCAGCGGATCGTGTTCGACCTGTCGAAGCTGGACTTCGTGGACAGCTCCGGCCTTGGCATGTTCATCATCGCCCGCGACACCGCGCGGGCGAAGAAGCTGGACTTCGCCCTGCGCGGCGCGCGCGACGAGGTGCGCCGCCTGATCACGGTCACGAAGTTCCATATGACGTTCAACATCGACGACTGATGCGCCGGGGGAGCGAAACAGCCGGACCCGTCGAATTTTATCCGTTGGTTCCAAGACCATATTCAGGTTATGGATATTGCGTCGGGCGCGGATCAACAGGAGACGGAACGGATATGGCTTCCATCATGATCAAGAAGGCCGGCGAGGGCCTGATTACCCAGGCGCACCGCAACGCCGACGTCGGCCCGACCAGCGGCAGCTCGGTCGTCTACGAAATCCTGAACGTCCCCGCGGGCGTGACCGTCGATGACGTCATCGCCGCCTTCAAGACCTTCAAGCCGTCTGACAAGAAGTACGAATACGACTTCGCCGAGTTGAAGGGCTAAGGCTCTTGAGAAAAACCCCTCTCCGGCCGGGAGAGGGGTTCTTTTGTCGCCGGTCTCACGCCTTCTTCGGAAAGCGCTCGATCCAGCGTTCCAGTTCGGCCACATGCTCGGCCTCTTCGGAGGCGAACTCCTCGGCCATCATGCGGACTTCCGGGTCGGTCGTGGTCGCCGCCACGTCGGCGTAAAAGGCGTGGCCGCGCTTCTCGCTGTCCAGCGCCAGTTCCAGCGCGTATTCCACCGTCATCATGTAGTGCGAGCCTTCCATGGAGGCCGCCTCCGGGCTTTCGCCGTCCGGCCACTGGAAGTCTTCCGGGGCCAGCGCCGGGATGTCGCGGAAGCCGGAGCGCTTGCGCGCCTCGGCCAGATGCAGGCGGGAGAACTCGGCCATCTTGCCGAAAAAGTCCGCCACGTCCTGGTTGCCGTAGGTCTTCATGGCCTCCGCCAGGTCGGCGAAGCGGGATGCGGCGTCCTGCTCCAGCGCGCAGGCGTGGGCGAGGAACAGGGCGGGGTCGTGGATGTCGGGCATGGGGTCCTGGAAATCCTTATAGTCACACATAAAGTAGGGTCTTACACACCATAACGCCTCGCCGGGAAAGGTTCTTGCGCATATGGCCGAAGGCGTTGATGTGCGACAATTAACCTCACCCGCAATCAGCGAAGAGGCCCGTCATGAACGCGTTGAACGGCCTGGGTTCGGTCTTCGGCAACGAGGATCTGGACCGCCTGAACCACCTGCGCCAGCGCCGCCGGGCGGCGCGCGGGGCCGGGAAACAGCCGCGCACGCCGGGGCAGCTCATCGCCGACGGCGTGGCCGCCCTGGTCGGGTCCTGGCCCTTCATCATCGGCCAGTCGGTGGCGCTGGGCCTGTGGATCGCGGCGAACGTGCTGGGCTGGGTGCACGCCTGGGACCCCTACCCCTTCATCCTGCTGAACCTCGTCCTGTCCTTCCAGGCCGCCTACACCGCCCCTATCATCATGATGAGCCAGAACCGGCAGGCCGACATCGACCGGGCCAGGGCCACCCAGGATTACGACGTGAACCTGAAGGCCGAGCTGGAGATCGAACTGCTGCACCAGAAGATCGACCTGCTGCGCGAGCAGGAGATCGCCCGCCTGACGCGGATGGTGGAGGACTTGACCGCGGCACTCGCGACCGCCAAGAACACGGCTCCGCCGCCACCGAATCCGCCGCCATCGAATCCACCATTGAACGCCTGACGTCCGCATGAACATCCCCGCCCTTCCCATCGATCCCGTCCTGCCGGAGCTGTTGCAGGCCCTGTCCGCGCGCGGGGTCGCCGTGTTGCAGGCCCCGCCGGGCGCGGGCAAGACGACGCGCGTGCCGCTGGCTCTGCTGGACCAGCCCTGGCTGGAGGGGCGCAAGGTCATCGTGCTGGAACCGCGCCGGCTGGC
>JAEZID010000098.1 GCA_023416195.1 Pseudomonadota bacterium
TTGACGGTGACGGCCGTCTCGCCGTCCTTGTTGGGGCCGACGCCGCTGACGCTGCCGAAGGTGTAGGTCGTCGTCTTGATGATGTCGTCCTTGTTCTCGGACGTCGGCGCGATGTTCAGGCGATAGCTGCCGGGCTGAACCGCGCGGCCCTGGTCGTCCTTGAAGTCCCAGTTGACGACATGTCGGGTGCCGGCCTCCGTCTCGCCCTTGACGGAGCGCACGATGCGGTTCTGGCTGTCCAGGATGTCGACGCGCACCGACTTGGCGGCGGTCTCCAGCTCGTAGCCGAGCGGCGCCTGGGTCATGCCCTCGCTGTACTGGAAGGTGTCGCCCTCGAAGACGACGGTGCGGCCGAGATAGGCGAGGTTGGTCGAGGCGGCCGTGGAGCCCTGAAGCTTCAGCAGCCGGTCGAGGCGGCTGTTGGTGCCGATGTTCTGCTCGACGTTGGCGAACTCGACCAGCTGCTTGGTCATGTCGTTCGTGTCCATCGGCTTCAGCGGGTCCTGGTTCTGCATCTGCGTGGTCAGCAGCTTCAGAAAGTGCTCGAAATTGTCACCAAGGCCCTTGGTGGCCACATCCAGCTTCTTCTCGTCCTCGGTCTTGTTCGCGTCGGACGTCTTGTCGGCACCGGACGACTTGCTGGTGTTGCTGGTGTTCTTGGCCGTGCCGTACGGGGTCAGATTCCAGCTGCTGCCGTAGTCGGTGTTGGTCGTGGTCATGGCGTTCGTCCTTCGGCTTCAGGCTGGGTCTGGTCAGGCGTGGATATCGACGCGGCCGGGGGCCAGCGTGGCGGTGTAGGCGGCGGTGACATCCTCGACCTCGCCCCCGCCGCCGCCGCGCCGGCCGCGCCGGCCGGAGCCGCCCTGGCGGGCGTCATCCTGGAAAGGATTGCCGCCTTCGCCGCGCAGGCTGAAGTTGAGACTGTTGCTGTCCGCCTTCAGTCCAGCGTCTTGCAAGGCCCGTTCCAGATTTCGGCTGTCGCGCTGGAGAAGTTCGAGGGTCTGCGCCTTCTCCACCGCGACCATGGCGCTGACGCGGCCGTCCGCCGCGATCTCCAGCCGGATGTCGATGCGGCCCATCTCGACCGGGCGCAGGTTGATGGTGAACTGGTCGTTGCCGTCCGACACGTTCTTCTGAATGTGGACGGCCATCTGCTCGTGCACGCCCTGCGGCATGGCGGCCGATCCGCGCGACGGGCGCAGATGCGCCGTGGCCTGCGGTCCGTCCACGCCCGCGGCGCCGCGCGGCGCTTCCATCGCGCCGACGGCCGGGTGGGCGTTGCTCGGCGCGGCGGCCTCGGCTGGCTTCGCCATGGCCTGGGCGTCGGCGGCAGCGGCGACGGCGGCCGTGAAGGCGGTCTCGGCCGTGCTCTTCGCCGATTCGCCGGTCTGGGCCGACGGGGTCTGAAGCTGCGCCAGGGCCGGGTTGCCGCCCTGGTTCTGTCCGTCGCTCCTGGCGCCGGCGTCGCCATCGCCCTTGGCGCCGGACTTGTCCAAACCCTTCTTCGCGGCGGCGGCCAGCTCGGCCAGATTGCCGGGCAGCGGCGCGTCGTCGTCGGTCTTCGGCAGGACGTCGGCGGCCAGATCGCCCGGCATCGTCTCCAGCGGGACGGCCTCGCCCGGCTTGACGGCGTGCACCGCCTCCGTCGCCTTCGACGCATCGGCGCCCGCCGCGGCCGCATCCTGTGGAGCCTGCGCCGCAGCTTGCGCCGCCTGGGCTGCCTGGGCGGCGGCGAGCTGGGCCGCCGGGGTCGCCGGCTGGGCCGCGTTGGCATCGCCGGATATGGCCTTCAGCGCATCGGCGGCGGCCTGTTCGCTGCCATCGGCCGCGCCCTCGATGCCGAGGGTGGCCGCCTGCTCCGTCATCGCCAGCGCGAAGGCGCCTTCGTCGGTGACGACCTCGATGGTGGTTTCGGTGATCGTCACCTCGGCGTCGATGACGATGAGTTCGTCGCCTTCGGCCGGATCCTGAGACGCATCATCCTGGACATCGCCGTCCGCCGCGACCTTGGCGTTGCCGTCCTGCGGCGCCTTTTCCGTTCCGGCGGCCGGAGCGTCCTTGGGGGCGGCGCCCTCGGTCTTCCGGGAGCCGTCCGCCGCATCCTTCTTCCCTGCGCGCTCCGCCTTGTCCGCCTTCGGGGCCTGTTGGTCCCGCTGCGGAGCCTCGGCCTTCTCCGGGCGCGGCGGCGTGTCGTCCTTGGCTTTGGCCTCGGCCTTCGGCTCCGGACGGTCCTTGGCGGGAGGCGGCTCGACCTTTTCCGGCGCGCGCGGGGGCTGCGCGCCGGCATCGACCTGGCGCGGCTTCGGGCGGTCGGCGCGGACCGGCGCCTTGCGGTCGGCGGCCTCGGCCCGGGCTTGGGCCTCAGCCAGCTCGTGCTTGCGGTTCGCCGCCTCGGTCAGGATCCGGTTCATCATCGACGCGAACATGTCGCCCTTCGCGCCGGCCCCCTCCTTCTGGGACAGGCTCTCGAACAGGGACGCCGCCGTGGCGTTCGATTGGATTTCCATGGGACGGATTCCTCAAGGCTGCGATGCGCACGCCTTCTCTAGCAACTCTCGGGCCAAATTCGGCGGGGTGCGGAGCCTGGAATTTCCAAGGGCCGCGCCGCCCGTGGGCGGGAAGCCCGGCAGTTCCGGCCGCTGGGCGGCAAATTCCGCCGGGTGGGGGGTGCTTCTTGCCGCGTCGGCGTCCCAAAAGAAAAGGGCCGCTGCGCCGGCGGCCCTTTGGGTCGGACGAATGATGCGTTCAGAGGCTACAGCTGGGTGTTCAGCGTCGCGGCGTTCGCCTGGCCGCGCGGTGGGGGGCCGTAGGCGCTGGCGGGGGAGGCGGCGGAGCTGTAGGCCACCGTGGTGACCTGCCGCGCGCGGTTGATCGCGCCGACCACCGTGTCCACCAGAACCTTCTGCGCGGCCCCGTTGCGTTGCAGGACCTCCGCGTTCTCGGCGGAGGCCTCGTACAGCGCGCGGGTCGCCTCGCGCAGCTTGCCCTTGATCTCGTCCGGCAGCTTCGCCATGCCGTCGCGGTCCACGCGCAGCATGCGCGAGACCTCTTCATAGACCAGCATCATCGGCTGCTTCTCATTGGCCAGCCGGGCCAGTTCCGCCGCGCCGCATCGGCGCAGGACGGCGGCGCTCTCCCGCCGCAGATGGGCGCTCATCCGGCCCATCAGGTCGATCAGCGCGACCGCGCGCTCCTCGGCGTTCCGGGGCAGGTTCGGCGGCGGGCCGGCTTTCTTTTCCGGCTGCGGAAAACGGACGTCAACCTTGTCCATGGCTGCCCTCCTGTGC
Organism: Pseudomonadota bacterium; assembly: GCA_023416195.1. Taxonomy (GTDB): domain Bacteria; phylum Pseudomonadota; class Alphaproteobacteria; order Azospirillales; family Azospirillaceae; genus Azospirillum. The sequence goes on from JAEZID010000098.1 coordinate 3,288, forward strand.
GCGCAGAAGCTCGCGGTAAACCTGATCGGCGATGCCCAGCCCGCCGCGTTTGGTGACCTGCTTGCCGTATTGCTCGGTCAGCATCGACCGGAACATCTCCTCGCCCTGGCCGCCGCCGAAGGTGTCGTCCACCGGGATGCCGTCGAACATGTGACCCAGCATCTGGTTCACGAACATGCTCTCGAACTCGGTGGCGGACTGGCGGATCTTGGCGCGCACGCCGGGATCGACCTTGCTCTCGTCCAGGTCCGCCCGAACCTGCGTGCGGGCGTGGCCTCCCTGGTTCTGTAGGGCGCGTTCCGCCAGCGCCGGAATGCGCGGGGCCGGAAGGCTGGGAAGGGAAAGGGCCGTGTCCATCAGATCACCTCGATATCGGCTTGCAGGGCGCCGGCGGCTTTGACCGATTGCAGGATCGAGATCATGTCGCGCGGACCCACGCCAAGCGCATTCAAGGATTGTACCAACTCCTGAAGCGTCACCCCGGACTGCATCACGGCGAGGCGGTTGTTGGACTGCTCGTCCACCTGGATGTCGGTGCGCGGCACCACGGCGGTCTCGCCCTGGCTGAAGGGGCCGGGCTGGCTGACCTGCGGAGTCTCGGTGACGCGGATGGTCAGGTTGCCCTGGGCGATGGCGACGGTGGAAATCCGCACGTTCTCGCCCATCACGATGACGCCGGACTTCTCGTCCACCACCACGCGGGCGACCTGATCGGGGGTGACGCGCAGCTGCTCGATCTCGGTGATCAGGCCGACGATGTCGCCGCGCCGCACCTCCGGCACGGTCAGCAGGACCGACGACGGGTCGGTGGCCTGCGCCATGTTGCCGCGCAGCTGCGTGTTGATGGCGACCGCCACGCGCTGGGCGGTGGTGAAGTCGGGGTTGCGCAGCGACAGGCGCAGCACCGGCATTTCGGCCAGAGCGAACTGGATCTCGCGCTCCACGATGGCGCCCGACGCGATGCGGCCGGAGGTCGGCACGCCGCGCGTGACGCTGGCGCCCTGGCCCTGGGCGGAGAAGCCGGACACGGCGATCGGCCCCTGGCCGACGGCGTAGACCTCGCCATCGGCACCCAGCAGCGGCGTGACCAGCAGCGTGCCGCCCAGCAGGCTCTTGGAATCGCCCATGGCCGACACGGTTATGTCGATGCGCGTGCCCTGTGCGGCGTAGGGCGGCAGCGTCGCCGTCACCATCACCGCCGCCACGTTCTTGGTGCGCAGGTTGGTGCCGCGGGTGTTGACGCCCATCCGTTCCAGCATGCCGACGAGGCTCTGCTCGGTGAAGGGGGAGTTGTTGAGGCTGTCGCCCGTGCCGTTCAGGCCGACCACGAGGCCGTAGCCGATCAGCATGTTGTCGCGCACGCCCTCCACGTCGACGACGTCCTTGATCCGGGCCGACGAGGCGCCGGCCGGCTGCGGCAGCGCCAGCAGGGCGGCGAACAGCACTGCGGCGACGGCGTTGGCGACGGTACGGAACAGCGGCGGGAAGGCGGTGGTCTTGGTCGGCATGACGGGAACACTCCTCAACGGACGCCGAAGCCCATACAAAAGCCGTGCCACGGCGCGAATCGGGTGAATTCGCCGGTTCCCGTGCTGTTGTCCGGAAAATGGCACCGCCGGAACCCGCTCCCCGTCACAGGGAAGCGGCAATTTTTGCCCAATTGCGGCAAGCCTTGACCAGATGTTAAGGTTGTTCCATCTACAGTACGAGCATTACCGAAACCGGTTGCACGGAACATGAAAGTCGAAGGCCCCGGAAATCTTCGCGGCAGCTCCTCGGTCCGCCGTACCGGCAAGACCGATGGTGCGTCCGGCGGGACGTTCGCCAAGCAGCTCGTCGGCGAGACGAGCAGCACGGCCGGCGTCCACGCGGCTGCGCCGCTGGCCGGCATCGCCAGTGTCCTGGCGTTGCAGGAGGTCGACGACGCGACGGCGCGCGCCTCGCGCGGCAAGATGCGCGCCGAGGAAATGCTCGACAAGCTGGAGGAGATCCAGCACGGTCTGCTGTCCGGCACCCTGCCGGCGCAGAAGCTGATGGATCTCGCCAAAGTGATCCAGTCGCGCCGCGTCCATGTGGACGATCCGCAGCTGGCCGACATTCTCGACCAGATCGATCTGCGTGCGCAGGTCGAGCTGGCAAAGCTCACCTCTTGACCGGCCTCCGGTCCAGGCCGTTCGGCCAGGGTCGGCCCGGCGTTATAAAACTCCGCTTCTCCAAGGGCTTGTTCCGGTGTCGTGGGGCCAACCGCAGGGTTGCGGTCGGCGAAGCGCCTACCTATACTCCGCGCCGCCCGGATCACCCTTTTGCGTTGGATGCTCTCGGATGACGTCGCCGCTCCTGCCTAAGAACTACACGCCCTCGGAAGACGAGGAGTTCATGAACCCCGTCATGCGGGAGTATTTCCGCCAGAAGCTGCTGCGCTGGCGCGCCGAGCTGCTGGCGGAGTCCAACGAGACGCTGAACAGCCTCCAGGAAGGCGGCATTCAGGAACCGGACATCGCCGACCGCGCGTCGGCCGAGACCGACCGGGCCCTGGAGCTGCGCACCCGCGACCGAGAGCGCAAGCTGATCTCCAAGATCGACGCGGCTCTGGAACGGATCCAGGACGGCAGCTACGGCTATTGCGAGGAGACGGGCGAGCCCATCTCCGTCCGCCGTCTCGACGCCCGCCCCATCGCGACGCTGAGCCTGGAAGCCCAGGAACGGCACGAGCGCATGGAACGCACCCAGCGCGACGACTGACGCGCCGGGCAAGGTCCGCACGAATCGAAAAGGCCTCCCACCGATCCAGGCGGGGGGCCTTTCGATTTTGGGATGTGCCCGTGCTCCGGCCATGACGGCTTGCTCTGGCGAGCTTCATGCTCGCCGAGGCGATGTCGCTTCATCCCGGTGCGCATTCATGTGCGTCGATTGCTCGGTCAGAGCCTTTGGCAAGCATGAAAAGCCCGCCTTGCGGCGGGCCTTGGTATCGGCTGCGACCACCGACGCGCGGGCACAGGCCCGCGGAACCAGGCAAGCGGACGCTTGCGCCGGTGATTGAAGCCCGGTGATCGGTTCCGATCACCGGGATTTGGAATTAGCTGAACACCCACCCGGCAATGCCTTCAAAACGATAGCTTGGCAGCGAGTCGAGGACGAAGTCACGCTCAGCCTCGCTCGTCGTGAAGAAATGCCGGCTCGTCGCCTCATTATAGAAGCGGTACAGCTCCTGCGATCCATCGACCGCATTGTTTGTGTACCCGTACATGCCGACGCCTTCGAACCTGAAATCCGGCAAATTACCAATCAGGTAATCGCGCTCGTTCTCGTCGAAGGTAAAGAAGTGAGATTGCGAGACCGTGTTGTAGAACCGGTACATGGGCTTGGCGCCAGCTGCGTCTGTGCTGGTTGGAACCTGAAAACGTACGCCTTCATAGCTGAAGGTTGGCAGGTTTTGCCGGATGAAGTCCACCTCTGCCAAGTTGTTGGTGTAGAAATGCGTTAACGTCTGCGTGTTGTAGAAGCGATAGACGTTCGTCTGTTGCGATTCCGGAACGGATACCTCTGTGTTGCGGAAGTCCGACGTATCGCTGAAGGTAATGGCATCATAGGCGTCTACCCTGTCCGTACCATCCGGACTTCCCGGCCGCAGATCCCTTATTGAGTAATAACCCGAGGGTGAAAGCCTGTCGCCTGTGGAAACGAAGGAGATCTCGTAATCACTTTGCCGGCCGCTGTACTGCAGAACGTGTGCCCACATAATGTAGTCATTGCCGGCGCCGCCGCTCACGTAGGTTCCGATAAGCGTGTCGTCGCCCGCACCACCAACCAAATAGTCACCGGTTCCACCGAGAATGCTATCATTGCCGTCCCCGCCGAACAGGACATCAAGGTCGCCATCGGTTCCCCAGATCGTATCGTCTCCGGCCAAACCATAGACGATTTCTGTCCCGCTCGGGCCGACGGACAGGCCATCGCTGTTCTGGGTTCCGTAGATTCTCTGCTGCGGCACCTGGATCCTCCGTTTCAAAATTTTTGCGCGATCAACCACCGGATCAAACCACTATGGCGAGTTTAGCGTCCGATGGCGCGAGCCGCAATATGGTGAAGGAACAACGTTTCCGCAGCCAAGGGTTGGCGGCAGCATCCAGCGCCCCCGCTCTCCGCTTCAGTCCCGGCGCGCCCGGTAATGGGCGAGCAGGCGCGGGCATAAGCGCTCCAGCTTCTCCTCCATGCCGCTGTCATGCACCTTGTGGCGGAAGCGCTCGCTCACTTCGCCGCCCTGGACGTTGCCGAAGGAGAATTCCAGGTCCGGCATCAACTCCGGGATGTGCCGCCACAGCGCGTCCAGCAGCGCGTCATGCCTGCGGCTGTACTGGTAGAAGCTCTCGTCCACTGGCCAACCCAGAGCCGTCAGCCGCTCCAACACCGCCGGATCGCGGGCGACGAAATCCTCGTATTCGACGACGGCGTCAAAGCGATCCCGCTCGGCGAACAACTGATCCAGGATCAGGAATTTCTCGTCGAGCAGGCCGGAGTGGTTGCGGTAGTTCTTGTTTTTCAGGCTCATGTAGTTGTCGCGCGGGTCGCGCAACAGCAGCAGCACCTTGTCCGGCCGGAACCGCTCCATGTGGATGGCGAGCGGATAGGCGGTGGTCACCGTCGCCTTGACCACCATGTCCAGCGGGGTGTTCACGCGCGGCGCCGCGTAGTTGTTCAGGATGTCCACCAGCGCGAGGCAGTCCGGGCGCTGCGCCAGGAACAGGGTGAAGGACGTGGCGCCGCTCGACTGCATGCCATAAATCAGAAGCCGCATTCGGGATCCCTTCTCAGACCGGCGCCGGGGCCGCCGCAGGCGAGACCAGCCAGTTTTCCTCGATCTCGGCGCTGATGAACACGTAGCGGCGGGTGTGCGGCGTCGGTTGCCGGACGCCGACGCCGTGAATGGCGTCGATGCCCTGCGGGAAGATCACCATCTGGTTGGCGCGGTACGGCACGGTCGCCACCACGTCCACGGACCCCGGCGGCAGAGCGTAGGTGTCGATGTCGGCGATCGGCCCGTTCTTCCAGCGAAACAGCTCCAAGTCGCCGCCCACCGCGTCGTCGTCGGGATGGCGCAGGTAGTACAGGCAGGTGAACAGCCGGTTCGGCGTGTCGAGATGCGGGCCCCGCGACGACGACGGCCCGGCCGTCACCGGCGTGTTGATCTCGATCCGCGCGTCCTGGAGGATGCGCGCGCTGTCGAAGCTGTCCCGCAACAGCAACCCCATGGGATGGCCGAGCAGGTCGCCCCCCAGCGTCCGCTTGAGCGCCGCCGGCCAATGATCGCGGAACAGCGCCACCACCTCGGCGAAGAAGGCCGGCGAGGCGTGCAGCGAAACGAACTCCTTCCACACCGGCGGCAAGTCGGAACCGTTGGCGATGAGCCAGGCCGAAAGCTGGTAGCGGCGGTTGCTGCCCGGCGGCGGAGCGCCCTCCCAGCCGATCACCGAAAAGGGCGGAAAACTCTCGTTCAGAGCGCGGTGGGTGTCCTCGTCCAGGACGTCGGGCACGACGATGTGGGGAAAGGGATCGAGGCGAATGTCGGTTGGGGTGATGCCGGAAAGCAGGGACCGCATGCGAATGTCCAGACGGATGTAGGTTTCACCACCTTCGGGTAGCAACCGGCGGCGCACAAGTCTCTTCTGACGGTGGATCACCTCCCAGAAAGTTCCTCTCAGGCTGTCCCTCTTGCGCGAGCGTGTTCAGCCGAACCGGGTGGGCAGGGAAGGGCGCGGCAGAAGCGACCGGGCGGCAGAAACTGCCCGTCCGGGAACGACGAAAGGGGGAAGGGAGCCGCGCTCCCTTCCCCTTCTCCGTTCGACCGGTCCGTGATGGCGTTTTTAGAAGGGCATGATGATGTCGAAAAGCTGCTGGCCGTAGCGGGGCTGCTGCACGTCGGTCATCTGGCCCCGGCCGCCGTAGGAGATGCGGGCCTCGGCGATCTTCTCGTAGCTGATGACGTTCTGCGCGGTGATGTCCTCCGGCCGGATCACGCCGGTGATGATCAGCTCGCGCACCTCGTAGTTCACGCGGACCTCCTGGCGGCCCTGGATGACCAGATTGCCGTTCGGCAGGGTCTGGGTGACCAGCGCCGCGACCTTCAGCTCGATCTGCTCCTTGCGGGTGATGGCGCCCTTGCCGGCGTTGGAGGTCGCGCTGGACAGATCGACCAGGCTGCCGGCCTGCGCCTCTTCCGGCAGGATCTTGTTCAGGCCGGCCGCGCCCTCCAGGCCGAAGAAGCCCGGAATGCCCGCCTTGTCGCTGTTGTTGCGGGTGCGGGTGCTCTGGTTGTTCATCTGGGCCTGATCGTCGATCTTGATGTTGACGGTCAGCAGGTCGCCCACCTTGTTGGCGCGCTGGTCCTTGAAGAAGGCCTTGGAGCCGTTCCGCCACAGCGAGTTCGGGTTGCGCTCGGCCGGCAGCGGGGTCGGCATCGGCAGGCTGACCGGCTGGTAGCCGGGCTGCGCGTAGGGGTCCTGGATCTTGGTCAGTTCCGGTGCGGAGCCGATGTTCGCCACGCGGGACATGGCGTTGCAGGCGGGCAGGCCGGCGGCCACGGCGGCGAGCAGCGCGAAGCGGAGGACGGTCTTGCGGGCGGTCGTCCGGGGGGACTTCTTCTGGGCGGACATCGGAGGTTTCTCCTTACTTCGCGGTCACGCCGGGCTTTGCCACGGCGACAAGGTTGGGGCCGGCGACCGTCGCTTCGACGACGCGGTTGGATTGGGTGTTGACGACGCGGATGACGTCGCCCTTGCCGCCGTCCTGAAGGGCCTTGCCCTGGACCGACAGCGAAAGATTGGCGGTGGCGAGCGTGATGGTGACCAGCGCGCCCTTGTCGATCAGCCGCGGCGACTGCAGGTCGCGCAGGCGGACCGGCTGGCTCACCGGGACGCCGCGCTTGGGCGTCATGCCGATCAGCTGGGCGTCGGTGGCGGCGATGTCGCTGCCGGTCTGCTCGGCGCGCACGTCCTGCCAGTCGATGTCCGACGCGGTGATGGTGTCGCCCGGAACGATGCGGCGGCTCAGCACCGGAACCTGCACCACGCCGTAGGCGCGGCCGGAGACCGGCAGGCGGACCGTCGGGCGGGTGTCCTGGACGATGATCTCGGCGGCGAAGCGGCCCTGCACCGGGCTGTAGTAGAGATTCTCCACCGTCAGGCTGCCCGCGCCCTGCGGGGCGCGCAGCTCGACCGCGCGGGTGTCCATCTCCAGATGCAGGCGGCCCACCGGGACGTGCCGCGCCAGCGCGTCCGACAGGGCCGCCTCGACGTGCGTCGTGCCGTAGACGACGGCCGGCGGCTCGGCGGCGATCTGGCCCATGGCAACCTGGGCGGCGGCCGGACCGGCAAACGCGGCGGCGGCGAGGACGGTGCCCAGGAGGAGGTTGGCGAAGCGGGTCATGGCGGCGGGTCCTTCGATCTAGAGGCCATCGATCAGGAGAGCGGCGTCAGCGCATCTGGCTGGCCTGCTGCATCATCTCGTCGGTGGTCTTGATGATCTTGGAGTTCATTTCGTAGGCGCGCTGGGCGGTGATCAGCGTGGTGATTTCCTGCACGATGTTCACGTTGGAGGTCTCCAGCGCACCCTGCGTCACGCGGCCGAAGCCGGGGGCGCCGGGGTTGCCGCCGATCGCCTCGCCGGACGCCGGGGTTTGCAGGAACAGGTTGTCGCCGACCGCTTCCAGGCCGGCCGCGTTGGCGAAGGTGGCGAGCTGGAGCTGGCCGACGTTCTGCGGCTGCACCTGGCCGTCCAGCTTCACCATCACCTCGCCCGACGGGTTGATGGCGATGTCAACGGCCTCGGCCGGGACGGTGATGGCCGGCTGCACCGGGTAGCCGTCGGCGGTGACGATCATGCCTTCCGGCGACAGCTTGAAGTTGCCGGCGCGGGTGTAGGCGGTGTCGCCGCTCGGCAGCTGCACCTGGAAGTAGCCCGAACCGTTGACCGCTAGATCCAGCTTGTTGTCGGTGACGGTCAGGTTGCCCTGCTCCAGCACGCGGGCCACGGCGGCGATGCGCACGCCCGCACCCACCTGCACGCCGGTCGGCACGACGGTGCCGGCGTCCGACGAGGTCGAGCCGATGCGGCGCAGGTTCTGGTACAGCAGGTCCTGGAACTCGGCGCGCTGGCGCTTGAAGCCGGTGGTGGTGGCGTTGGCGATGTTGTTGGAGATCGTCTCGACGTTCAGCTGCTGAGCGATCATCCCGGTGGCGCCGATGGCGAGGCTGCGCATGGTTCCTACTCCCCTTTTTTCTGTGTCAGACGGCGCGGCCGAGGCGCTGGATCATGGTGCGCATGCGCTCATGCTCGCTGTCGATCAGGCGCTGGTTCGACTGGTACTGGCGCTGGATCTCGATCATGGCCGTCATCTCCACCACGGGCTTTACGTTCGAATTCTCTAGCAAGCCCTGTGCCACTTTCGTGTCGGCCGGGGCCGGCTGCGGCTCCTCGTCGGAGACGTAGAGGCCGGCGCCGACCTCGGTCATCAGCTGCTCGTTCTTGAAGGTCACGATGTTCAGCTTGCCCACCGGGCCCAGCTCGGTCGCGACGGTGCCGTCGCCGGTGACCTTGATGTCGCGGGTGCCGTCCGGGAGGGTGATCGGCTGGCCGTTGTCGGCCAGGACGGGCAGGCCGCCGCCGTCCACCAACTGGCGCTGGTCGTTCAGGCGGAAATTGCCGGACCGCGTGTAGCGGGGGCCGTTCGCGGTGTCGACCGTGAAGTAGCCGTGGCCGGTCAGCGCCAGATCCAGCGGGTTGCCGGTCTGCGTCAGCCCGCCGACCGAGAGGTCGCGCACCACGGCGCGGTCCTGCACGAAGCTGACCTGCTCGTGCAAGCCCGGGCGCTCCAGGAACTCCGTGAACAGCATGCGCTGCTGCTTGAAGCCCGTGGTGTTCATGTTCGCGATGTTGTTCGAAATGACGTCCAGCTGGCGGCGCAGGGCGGTCTGGCGCGACAGGGCGACGTAAATCGGGTTTTCCATCGACGACCTCTTCTCATCTCGGCACCGGCGGGACCGTCCCGACCGACGCCCGATGCCTTGCACGCCCCGTGCCAAGTGAGGCAAATCGCGGACTCCGGGCGGATTCCGGGCGTGAGGGCGCGAAGAGGGCCGTCGCGGCACGCCCTGCCGGGCAAGAACTGCCGCCCTCCCGCCGTCCATGGGGAATTCTCTGCCGGTTGCGCCGGGCAAAGCTTCCCCGTTCCCGCCACGCCGGGGGAGCGTGCGGGTGGGCTGGGAAAGGCGCCGACCATCGGCGAGCCGTCATTTCCGCGAAGGCGGGAAGGACGGTCGAAAGGCGAAGCGGGAATGACGGCTCAAAAAAATGCGGGCGATGTCCGGCGAGGCCCTCCTGTGGTGAAAAGATCTCCACCCCAGCCCCAATCAAAATCCGTGCCGAAACCGGAAAAGCCGCAAATCCGCCGGGTCCGGCCCCGAGCGGTCACAGCTTCGACGCGATGCTGAAAGGCTTTGTTAACTATCCAAAAGATAGGGTTGCTGCGCTGGTTAAGGCCATTCCGCCACCGCTCGCGCCCCTAGGATTCCATGACCGCGCACGCTGAAGACGACGCCGGCGAACTTTCGACCGAGGGACTGCCGCGCAAGAAATTCAGCGGCAAGAAACTGGTCCTGTTCGTCATCCTCCCGCTGGTGCTGCTGATCGGCGCCGGAGCGGGCGTGTATTTCAGCGGTCTGCTGGACACGCTGCTCGGCAAGAAGGAAGAACATGCGGAGGTTCCGGCGGAACCGGCGCAGCCCGACCCGCACGCGGCACCGATCTTCTACGACCTGCCGGACATGCTGGTGAACCTGAACGCGGCCGGCAAGCGGCCCGCGTTCCTGAAGATCAAGATTTCCATCCAGGTGTCCAAGCCGGAGGACGTGCCGGCGGTCGAGCATGTGCTGCCGCGCATCATCGACAACTTCCAGGTCTACCTGCGCGAACTGCGGCTGGAGGATTTGAAGGGGTCGGCCGGCATGTACCGGCTGCGCCAGGAACTGCTGATGCGCATCAGCGCGGCCGCCCACCCGGTGAAGGTGAAGGACGTGCTGTTCAAAGAGATGCTGGTCCAGTAGGCGGGGGCGGCGCATGAGCAACACCGAGGACCTGAGCGAAGACGAACGGCTTGCCGCCGAATGGGCCGCCCTCGCCGAAGACGGCGGCGACATGGGCGACATGGGCGACATGGGCGGGGGCGGTGGTTCCACGCGCGTCCTGAACCAGGACGAGATCGACAGCCTGCTCGGCTTCGACCAGGGCGGGGCCGGGGACGGCGACAACTCCGGCATCATGGCGCTGGTCAACAGCGCGCTGGTCAACTACGAACGCCTGCCCATGCTGGAGGTGGTCTTCGACCGCCTCGTCCGCATGATGTCCACCTCGCTTCGCAACTTCACGTCCGACAACGTCGAGGTCAGCCTCGACCAGATCTCGTCGGTGCGCTTCGGCGACTACCTGAACTCCATCCCGCTGCCGGCCATGCTCTCCGTCTTCAAGGCGGAGGAGTGGGACAACTACGGCCTGATGGTGGTGGACTCCGCGCTGATCTACTCCATCGTGGACGTGCTGCTGGGCGGCCGGCGCGGCACGGCGGCGATGCGCATCGAGGGCCGCCCCTACACGACCATCGAACGCAACCTCGTGGAACGCATGGTCCATGTGGTGCTGTCGGATCTGTCAGCCGCCTTCGACCCTCTGTCGCCCGTCACCTTCCGCTTCGACCGGCTGGAGACGAACCCGCGCTTCGCGACCATCGCGCGCCCCGCGAACGCGGCGGTGCTGGTGAAGCTGCGCATCGACATGGAGGATCGCGGCGGCCGGCTGGAGCTGATGATCCCCTACGCCACCCTGGAACCCGTCCGCGAGCTTCTGCTCCAGATGTTCATGGGTGAGAAGTTCGGCCGCGACTCCATCTGGGAAACCCACCTCGCGTCCGAACTGCTGGTGACGGACGTGGACATCTCGGCCGTGCTGGACGAGGTGACGATGACCCTGCACGACGTGCTGAACTGGCGCGTCGGCACGCGCATTCTGCTGAACGCCACCCCCGACGGCAGCATCGAGCTGCGCTGCGGCGACGTGTCGATGTTCCAGGGGCGCATGGGGCGCAAGGGCGGGCACATCGCCGTGCGCATCGAAAAGGAACTGCCCAAGCAGGAGGTCATGCGGCTATGAGCCCGACCGTCTCGCTCATTGTCGATCTGGTGATGGTCGGCCTGCTGGCGGCGACCATCGCCTACGCCATCATCCTCAACAAGCAGATCATCAAGCTGCGCGAGAGCCGCGGCGAGATGACCGAGCTGATCAAGGGCCTGAACGAGGCCATGGCGAAGGCCGAAACCGGCGTGCGCGGCCTGAAGAAGACCGCCCACGACACCGGCGAGGATCTCCAGCGCACCGTCAACAAGGCCCAGACGCTCCGCGACGAGCTGGAGTTCATGATCGAGGCCGCCGACGCGC
>JAEZID010000102.1 GCA_023416195.1 Pseudomonadota bacterium
CCAGGATGCGCTTGGCCGCCGGGGCGTCCATGCCCAGCTGCTTGTGCTGCTTCAGCAGGCGCTCCAGGTGCATGTCCATGTCGTTCTCGTCGGCGACGAGGCAGACGGCGCTGTCGGTCAGGCGCTCGGACGGGCGGACGTCCTTCACCGCGTCCTTCAGCGTCAGCTTCAGCAGGGCCAGCAGGTCGGACAGCTCGCCCTCATTGGCCTTCTCCTCGGCCGGCTTGTCGTCCCCGCCGGCGATCTTGCCCAGGTCGGCGCCGCCGCGCGTGACCGACTTGAAGGGCTTGCCCTGGAACGCGCCGACCGCCGGGACCCAGAACTCGTCCACCGGGTCGGTCAGGAACAGCACCTCGACGCCCTTGGCGCGGAAGCCCTCAAGCTGCGGGCTGCGCGTCAGCGTCTCGATGTCGTCGCCGCTGATGGTGAAGATGGCCTCCTGGCCCTCCTTCATGCGGCCGAGATACTCCTCCAGCGAGACCAGCCCGTCGCCCGCCGTGCTGCGGAAGCGCATCAGCTTCAGCAGCTCCTCGCGGTGCTCGTAGTCGTCGTAGAGCCCTTCCTTCAGCACCGCGCCGAAATTCTCCCAGAAGGCCGCGTATTCCTCCGCCTTCTCGGTGTCCTTGGCCTTCTTGCCCAGCTCCGACAGGACGCGCCGCGTGATGCCCGCGCGGATCTTCGCCAGCATCGGGTTGTGCTGGAGCATCTCGCGGCTGATGTTCAGCGGCAGATCCTCGCTGTCGACCACGCCGCGCAGGAAGCGCAGGTAGGGCGGGATCAGCCCTTCCGCCGCGTCGGTGATGAACACGCGCTTGACGTACAGCTTCACCCGGTGGGCGCGCTTGGGGTCGAACAGGTCGAACGGTTTGGTCGAGGGCACGAACAGCAGGTTCGTGTATTCGATGGCGCCCTCGGCCCGCCAGTGCAGGGTCAGCCACGGATCGTCGAAGGCATGCCCGACGTGGTGGTAGAATTCCTTGTACTGGTCCGCCGTGATCTCGGTCTTCGACCGCATCCACAGGGCGGACGCGCTGTTCAGCGCCTTGGCGTCGTCGCCCTCCCCGAACAGGATCGGGATGGCGATGTGGTCGGAATACTTGCGGACGATGGATGCTAGCCGGTGCTCCTCCAGATACTCGTCGTCGCCCTCGCGCAGGTGCAGGACGATGCGCGTGCCGCGCGGCAGGTTCTCCGCCTCGCCGATGGTGAATTCGCCCTTGCCGTCGGACAGCCAGCGCCAGCCCTGGGTCTCGCCGGCCTTGCGGGTCAGCACCTCGACCTTTTCGGCCACCATGAAGGCCGAATAGAAGCCGACGCCGAACTGGCCGATCAGGTTGACGTCCTTCTTGGCGTCGCCGCTGGCGCCGAGGTCGCGCATGAAGGCGGCGGTGCCCGACCGCGCGATGGTGCCGAGGTTCTCGACCAGATCCTCGCGGTTCATGCCGATGCCGTTGTCGGCGACGGTCAGGGTCCGCGCCTCCTTGTCCACCAGCAGCCGCACCTTCAGGTTCGGGTCGTCGGCGGAGAGTTCGGGCTGGGTCAGCGCCGCGTAGCGCAGGCGGTCGCAGGCGTCGGAAGCGTTGGAGACCAGCTCGCGCAGGAAGACTTCCTTCTCGCTGTAGAGCGAGTGCGCGACGATGTCGAGCAGGCGGCTGACCTCGGCCTGGAAGCTGAGCCGTTCCTCGGTCATGGGTTCACCATTGATCGTTCTTGTTGGTGGTAGGGGTAAGGACGGCGCAGATATGTGAAAGTGCGCCGTCCTATGCAAGAGCGATCAGCGGTGTACCCGCCCGCTTTCAATTCTTCTTCGGGCTGCCCTTCTTCGGCGCCGGCTCCTCCGCGGCACCGCCGCCCATCATCGCGCCCATGTCGGCGCCGTTCAGCAGCATCTGGCCGGTCTCGGTCACGTCGATCTTGTAGGTGCGCACGTCGGCGCCGGCCTCGTCCTGGCTGAACTGCCCCATGGCCTGGAGCATGGCGAGCACGCCCAGCGCATCCTGCGTTTCCTTGTCGGCCTTCTGCCCGGCCTTGGGCTGCAACGCCTTGACCGCCGCGTCCAGCCCGCGCAGCAGGACGGTCGCCCCGCCCACCGCGCCGAGCGCGGCGTTGGGGACGTAGCGGAAGGCCCCGGTGGCGCTGCCCGTGGCGACCGGCGTGTCGATGCCCAGCTTGTCCAGGCGCAGTTCGCTGCCGGCCTCGGCCATGGCGGCGGAGATGCGTTGGAACACGGCGTCGGACGGATCCCCCGCCTTCGAAGATTTGGCTTCCGGCGCCTTCTTGTCGCCGCCCTTGGCCTTCTTGACCGGAGCGGCCTCCTTCGCCTTTTCCTCCGCCTCGGCGATCGCCGCCAGATCGGAGAAGCCCTGCCACAGCGCGGCGTTGGGCAGCTTGGCGAGCGACAGCTGGACGTCCAGACGCTGCGGCGTGAAGACGGACGGGGCGGGGTTCGGGGTGATGCCGAAGTCGCGCGCCTCGACCGCCAGCGACGACGTGGACTGCGCCCGATCCAGATCCTCCACGCTGCACCGGAAGGCCAGCTGGCCGAGCGTCACCTTGGTGCCGTCCTCCGGATTCTGCCCCGCCAGGCCGGACAGGCGCACGCGCACGCTTGCGCCCCCGACGACGCCGCGCATCGCGGGCAGCAGTTCCGCGGCGGTGGGGGTGGTGCCGGCGACGGTGTGGCGCTGCGACAGCTTTTGCAGTTCGGTGATCCGCGTCAGGTCGGCGCGGGTGACCGTGCTTTCCATCGCCAGCCCAGCCAGCGTGAAGATGTCGCGCTTCGTCTCGTCCTTCATGAACAGGTTGCTGATCGCCAGCGCGCCGGGGCCGCTCCAGGTCGTGGCGCCGTCCGGCTTCAGCTCCTGCATCAGCGTGATCGATCCGACCGAGATCGCCCCCTGCCCATCGGCGGCGGTCAGCGCCAGATCGCCGTAGGCCGCGTCCACGGTCAGCAGCGTTTCGAAGGCCGACGACCAGACGCCCTTGAACTGCTGCCGGCCGATGGCGAGCGTGGCGGCCTCGACGTAATCCTCGCCCTCCTCGTCCGCGTTCAGGACCGTCATGCGGTCGGGCAGGGTGGCGGTCACCGCGAAGGTTCCGCCCTCCTGCGGGGCGACGGTCATCAGCACCGTGCCGACTTCGATCACCGTGCCCTCGGCGTCCTCGACGGACAGCTTGGGCAGGGCCACCGTGTAGTGGGCGCCGGTCGGCGTCACCACGGGCTCGCCGTCCCAGGTCACCAGCGGGGCGTCCGAGTCCTCGGCCGGCGTGGGGAACCAGCGGGCCAGCCCGTCCTTCAGCGACGCGGCCAGCGCCCGGGCGCCGTTCGCGTCCACGGCGGGAACTTGCGCCCGCGCGGGCGACCAGGCGGCGGCCAGCAGGAGAAGGCCGAGGGCGAGGGGACGGGCGGGTACGCGGCGCATGGGGCCTCCGAAGGGGTGGGTGATCCAGTAAAGCCTGATACTCATGCCCGGTCCATCGTCGTGAGGGTCTATCCGGCAGGGGCTCGACGGTCGCCCTCACGCTTGCATTAAAGGCATTCAGGCCCAATGCTTTACCCTATGACCTCTGTCCTCGATTCGTACGGGGGCGGTCCGGGCATCGGCGGCCGCGTGGTCGCCGTGCTGGGGCCGACCAACACCGGCAAGACCTATCTCGCCATCGAGCGCATGCTCGGCCACAGGACGGGGATGATCGGGTTTCCGCTGCGCCTGCTGGCGCGCGAGAACTACGACCGCATCGTGTCCATCAAGGGCAAAAACGCCGTGGCGCTGGTCACCGGCGAGGAAAAGATCCTGCCGCCCAACCCCTCCTACTGGGTGTGCACGGTGGAATCCATGCCGCTCGACCGGGCGGTGGACTTCCTGGCGGTGGACGAGGTCCAGCTCTGCGCCGATCCGGAACGCGGGCACATCTTCACCGACCGGCTGCTGAACGCGCGCGGGCTGGTGGAGACGATGTTCCTCGGCTCCGACACCATGCAGCCGCTGATCCGCCGGCTGGTGCCGCGCGCCGAGTTCATCAGCCGCCCGCGCTTCTCGCAGCTGACCTATTCCGGCTACAAGAAGCTGACGCGCCTGCCGCCGCGCTCCGCCGTCGTCGCCTTCTCGGCGACCGACGTCTACGCGATGGCGGAGCTGATCCGGCGCCAGCGCGGCGGCACCGCCGTGGTTCTTGGCGCGCTCAGCCCGCGCACCCGCAACGCCCAGGTCGGGCTCTATCAGGCGGGCGAGGTGGACTATCTGGTGGCGACCGACGCCATCGGCATGGGGCTGAACATGGACGTGGACCATGTCGCCTTCGCCCGCATCGTGAAGTTCGACGGCTTCGCCCCGCGCCGGCTGCGCGCGCCGGAGGTGGCGCAGATCGCCGGCCGCGCCGGCCGCCACATGCGCGACGGCACCTTCGGCACCACCGACGAGGTGGGGGAGCTGGAGGCCGACATCGTGACCCGCGTGGAGAACCACGAGTTCGAGACGGTCAAGACGCTGATGTGGCGCAACAGCAAGCTGCGCTTCGACACGCCGGGCTTCCTGCTGAAGTCGCTGGAGGAACGGGCGCCCATCCCCGAACTGCACCGCGCCCGCGACGCCGACGACCATCTGGCGCTGCAAGCCCTGGTGCGCGACCCGGAGATCATCGACCTTGCCAAGGGCCGCGACAACGTGCGCCTGCTGTGGGAGGTCTGTCAGGTCCCCGACTTCCGCAAGGTGCTGTCCGACGCGCACACGCGCCTGCTCGCCCAGGTCTTCCGCTACCTGCGCACCGGCATCGGGCGGCTGGACGAGGATTGGGTGGCCAAGCAGATCGCCCGCCTCGACCGCACCGAGGGCGACATCGACGCGCTGGTCGCGCGCATCGCGCACATCCGCACCTGGACCTATATTTCCAACCGCCCGGCGTGGCTGAAGGACCCCGTCCACTGGCAGGGCCAGACCCGCGCCATCGAGGACAAGCTGTCCGACGCCCTGCACGAGCGGTTGACGCAACGCTTCATCGACCGCCGCTCGGCCACGCTGGTCCGCACGCTGAAGGACGGGCGCGCGCTGCTGGGCGGCGTGCGCGCCGATGGGGAGGTGGTCGTGGAAGGCCACCCGGTCGGCCGTCTGGAGGGCTTTCGCTTCGTGCCCGACGCGCCGGAGCGTTCCGAAGAGGCCAAGTCCCTGCTGACCGCTGCCCGCCGCGCGCTGCGCGACGAGGTCGCCTCGCGCCTGCGCGCCTTTGAAGAAGAGCCGGACGAGGCATTCGCGCTCGGCTTCGACGGCGTGCTGACCGCCAACGGGCTGGCCGTGGCGAAGCTCGGCCCCGGCCCGTCGGTCCTGACCCCCGCCGTGTTTCCCTTCGACGAAGGGCTGCTCGACCAGGGGCAGCGCGACCGCGTGCGCGCCCGCCTGGAACGCTGGCTGAAGGAGCGCGTCGCCCATCGCCTGAAGCCCCTTCTCGCGCTCCGCGACGCCGCCGACCTGACCGGCACGGCGCGCGGCCTCGCCTTCCAGCTGGTGGAGAACATGGGCGCGCTGCCCCGCGCCCCTGTCGCCTCCCCGGTCGAAGGGCTGGAGAAGACCGACCGCAAGGCGCTGGCCCGCCACGGCGTCCGGCTCGGCGTCTCGCACATCTACCTGACGGCGCTCGCCAAGCCCGGCGCGGTCGAGTTGCGAGGGCTGCTCTGGGCGGTGAAGCACAAGCTGTCCCTGCCCGTGCCGATCCCGCCGCCCGGCCGCGTGTCGGTCGAATCGGCGGGCGCTCCGCCGGCCTTCTGGGAGGCCATCGGCTACCCCGCCGCCGGCCCGCGCGCCGTGCGCGTGGACATGCTCGACCGGCTGGAGACGGAGATGCTGAAGCGCGCCAAGGAGGGTGGGGCGGTCGCCGAACCCGCGCTCGGCCAGATGATCGGCGTCTCACCGGAGGAACTGGGCGGCGTGCTGAAGGGGCTTGGCTACACGCGCTCGGTGGCGGAGGATGGGGCGGTGACGTGGCGGCGGCGGCGCGGCCACCACGCGAAGCCGCGCCGCGACAAGCCGATCAACACCGACCACCCCTTCGCCAAGCTGCGCCAGCTGTCAGGAACCGGATGAGCGACGACCGCGACGACTTCGACGACGGCCCCAACGACGGCCTTCCCGACCCCGGCCCTGGCCGGCTGCGGATCGACAAGTGGCTGTGGTACGCCCGCTTCTTCAAGACGCGCAGCCTCGCCGCCAAGATGTGCAACGGCGGCTCCGTGCGCGTGTCCGGCACCGTCATCACCAAGGCGCATTTTGCCGTGAAGCCCGGCGACGTGCTGACCTTCGCGCAGGGGCGGCACATCCGCGTCATCAAGGTCGTGGCTCTCGGCAGCCGGCGCGGCCCGGCCGACGAAGCGCGCACCCTGTACGAGGATCTGTCCCCGCCGGTGCGCGAGGACGCCATCCGCGATCCCTACCTCCCCCCCGACCGCGCTCCCGGCGCCGGACGCCCGACCAAGCGCGAGCGGCGCGAACTGGACCGCCTGCACGGCGAGGAATAGGCGAGGGAAGCGTGGGCCGGACCATTGCGCGGCGGGAACAGCGACCGTATTTGCGCGGTTAACGTCGCATTTGCCGCTCCCGGAGCCGTTTCCGCCCATGCTCGACCTTTTCGCAGACCCGCAAGTCTGGGCCAGCCTTCTGACGCTGACCGCGTTGGAGATCGTGCTGGGTATCGACAACATCATCTTCATCTCGATCATGGCGGCGAAGCTGCCGGCCCACCAGCAGGACAAGGCGCGCAAGGTCGGGCTGGCGCTGGCGCTGATCACGCGGCTGATGCTGCTGGCCTCCATCGCCTGGGTGGCGACGCTGACGCAGCCGCTGATCACCCTGCTGGGCCTGGAGTTTTCGGGGCGCGACCTGATCCTGATCGGCGGCGGTCTGTTCCTGCTCGCCAAGGGCACGGTGGAAATCCACCACACGGTGGAGGGCGAAGAGGACGAAGGCGGGATCGCGCCGAAGGTCGCCACCTTCGGCGGGGTGGTCGTTCAGATCATGATCCTCGACATCGTCTTCTCGCTGGACAGCGTCATCACCGCCGTCGGCATGTCGAACCATCTGCCGGTGATGGTCGCGGCGGTGGTCATCGCCATGGCGGTGATGCTGTTCGCCTCCGGCCCGGTCGGCGATTTCGTCAACCGGCACACCACCGTGAAGATGCTGGCGCTGTCCTTCCTGCTGCTGGTCGGCGTCGCGCTGGTCGCCGATGGTCTCGGCTTCCACATCCCCAAGGGCTACCTGTACTTCGCCATCGCCTTCTCGGCTCTGGTGGAGGCGCTCAACCTCATGGCTTCCGCCCGCCGCAAGCGCAGGCGGGCGGAAGCCCCGTGAGGATCAGGAGGCGGCGACCTCGTCCTTGATGTGCTCGTAGGCGAGCTTGAACAGGTCACGGATCGACACGATGCCGACCGCCCGGTTGCCCTGGGTGATCGGCAGGTGGCGGTAATGCTTGGAATGCATCAGGGCCAGCGCCTCGGTGGCGTCGGCGTCCGGCGGCAGGGTGTCGGGGTCGCGGGTCATGATCGCCGACACCTCGGTCGCGAACGGGTCGATCTCGCGGGACAGCACCTTGTTGTTCAGGTCGCGCTCGGTGACGATGCCGACCAGGGCGCCATGGTTGACCACCAGCACGGCGCCGATGTTCTTCTCGGCCATCAGCTTGGAGACGGTCAGGACCGACGTGTCCTCCGGCACCAGAATGAGTTCCTGAGACTTCACCACGTCAGGAACCAGCTTCCGCTTCATCGCTTCCCCCAAATTGAAATTTGTGTACAACTTTTTGTGTTGCGGGGAAACAATAGCAAATATCCGGAGCGCGTCTCTGCGGCGGAACACCGCACTCACCGGCTGTCTAAACCCGGCGCAGCACGACCGTCAGGTTGTTGGCGGGCATGTCCACGACGTCGGCCAGGGTGAAGCCGGCGGCGGCGCGCTCCACCGCGCCCAGGTCGCGCACGCCCCAGGCCGGGTTGCGGGCCTTCAGGCTGGCGTCGAACTCGGCGTTGCTGGGCGCGGTGTGGCGCCCGTCGCGCAGGAAGGGGCCGTAGAGCAGCAGCGGCGCTCCGGCGGGCAGCAGCCGCGCCGCCCCCTGGAACAGCCCGAGGCCGGTCTCCCACGGGGCGATGTGGATCATGTTGATGCAGACGACCGCGTCGGCCCGCTCCACCGGCCAGTCGCCGGCGCTTGCGTCAAGCGCCAGCGGCGGACGAACGTTCCCGAGTCCCGCCGTCCAGGCCCGGATGCTGGCGCGCAACTCCGGGTCCGGGTCGCTCGGTTGCCACGTCAGGCCCGGAAAGGCTTCGGCGAAGAAGGCGGCGTGCTGCCCGGTGCCGCTCGCCACCTCCAGAACGACGCCCTCGTCCGGCAGCACGCGGCGCAGCACCTCCAGGATGGGCGCGCGGTTGCGCTCCGTCGCGGGGGCGTGCTTGCGGGCGTCATCAGGGTCGAACGGATCGAACAGGCTCATGGGCGAAAGGCTACCCGCCTCAGGTCCGCACGGCAACCGCCGCCGGCCGGGCCAGCCAGGCGCCCACGGCCAGCAGCGCCGCCCCGGCCAGCACCGCCGCCGCCGCGCCGATCAGCGCGGAATCGAAGCTGCCGGTGTTCGCCACGACGAGGCCCGCCGGCAGCGGTCCGATGATCTGCCCCAGCCCATAGACGGCGGTCAGCGCGCCGATGACCCGCGCCGACGCGCCGCCCGACAGCTGCCGCCCCAGCGTGAAGGACAGCGTCACGATGCCGATGAAGGTGCCCCCGTACAGCGCCGCCGCGATCACCGAGGCGACCGGCGCCCCGGTCATCGGCAGGACGATGCCGACCGTCTGCACCAGATGCGCCAGGATCAGCGCCCGCCACGGCCCCAGCTTCCGCCCCGCCGCCGCCCAGATCAGGCCCGAGGGCATGGCGGCGAGCCCCGTGACCATCCAGGCCGCCTCGCCCAGCCGGGCCGTCTCCGGCATGGTCTTCAGGATGGCGACCAGGAAGGTGCCGGTGACGATGTAGCCGCCGCCCTCCAGGAAATAGGCCAGCGTCAGCAGAACCAGCGGTGCCGACAGGGCCGCCTTGGCGCCGGTCCCCGCGGCCGCGGCGTGATGCGCGGCCGGCGGCGGGTCGGTCACCCACAGCCACGACAGCGCGCCGAAGCCGGTGCAGATCAGCCCCAGCCACAGCCAGTCGCCGCGCCAGCCCAGCCGCTCGCCCATGATCGCGACGAACAGCCCGCTCGACGCGATGCCGAGGCCGACGCCGGTGTAGAGCCAGCCGGTCCATGCCTCCCGCCCGGCGCGGGCCAGCGCGTCCAGCACCATGGCGACGCCCAGGATGAACATGCCGGCGCTCGCCAGCCCCGAGACGAAGCGCAGCACGCCCCACGCCGCCATGCTCTCGGTGAAGCCCATGCCCGCCGTCGAGGTGACGCTGGCGATCAGCGCGGTGCGGAACACGGCGGTGCGCACCGGCCCGTGCGGCACCAGCGCGGCCCCCAGCGCGCCGACGAAATAGCCCAGATAGTTCAGCGAGGCGAGGAACCCGGCCCCGTCGGGACCCAGCCCGGTCGCCGCCTGCATGGCCGGCAGGATGGGCGTGAAGGCGAACCGCCCCACCCCCATGGCGATGGCCAGCGCCAGAACGCCGCCGATCAGCACCCGGATCATCGAGGCTCCCCCCCTTTCCACACGTTTCTTGTGCCCATCCTCGCGCGGCGCATCCCTCATTTCCAATGAAATGTTTGGATGCTAATGTTCACTCGCAGTGATGGCCGGGCAGTAATGGTTGAGCGGCGATGGGAGGGAAGCCATGGACCTCGCGGGCCTGCGTGTGGTGAAGGCGGTGGCGGAGACCGGCAGCGTCAGCCGCGCCGCCGAATCGCTGAACTGCGTCCAGTCCAACGTGACGGCGCGCCTGAAGCGGCTGGAGGAGGACCTCGGCGTCGATCTCTTCCGCCGGCTGAGCCGCGGCATGGCCCCGACCCCCGCCGGCCGCGTTCTGGCCGACTACGCCGACCGCGTGCTCCGTCTGGTGTCCCAGGCCCGCGACGCCGTCGCCGACGCGGCGGGGCGGGGCGGGCGGCTCAGCATTGGCACCATGGAAACGACCGCCGCCGTGCGCCTGCCGCCGATCCTCGCCCGCTTCCACGCCGACAACCCGGAGGTCGAGCTGACCATCCTCCCCGGCCCGACCGAGCATATGCTGGGGGAGGTGCTGGCCGGCCGCATCGACGGCGCCTTCGTCGCCGGGCCGGTCGAGCATCCGGAACTGGTCAGCCAGCCCGCCTTCGACGAGGAGTTGGTCCTCGTGGAGTCCGTCGCCGGCATCACCGCCGAGTCCGGCCGCACGACCCTGCTGGCCTTCCGGCGCGGCTGCGCCTACCGCGCCCGCGCCGAGACGGCGATGCGCGAGTCCGGCCGCGTGCCCTACCGCGTGCTGGAGTTCGGGTCCCTCGAAGCGATCCTCGGCTGCGTCGGCGCGGGCATGGGCGTGACGATGCTGCCCCGCGCGGTGGTGGAGCGGGAGCCCTGGCGCACCATGTTCATCACGCGCCCCCTGCCGCCGGACATCGCCCGCATGCCGACCCGCTTCGTGCGCCGGGCCGACGCCATGGAAACGGCCTCGCTGCGGGCCTTTCTGGCGGCGGTCGCCGAACCGGGGGCGGCGATACAACCGACGGGGTTGCACGTTTTATAGACGGCGTGCTAGGCAAGCCCCGCCGTCGGGCATTGGTCTTTGTCGAGGCCGCGCGCGAGAACATCCATCGAAGCGACTCGGACCCCGGCGCGAGAACACCGCCGGAACTGGCGAGAACAGCGGAGAACGAATCATGCCCTACGTCGTCACGGAAAACTGCATCAAGTGCAAGTACACCGACTGCGTCGAGGTGTGCCCCGTGGACTGTTTCTACGAGGGCGAGAACATGCTGGTCATCAACCCGGACGAATGCATCGACTGCGGCGTGTGCGAGCCCGAATGCCCGGCCGAGGCCATCGTTCCCGACACCGCCGGCGACGTCGAGAAGTGGCTTGAGATCAACCGCGACTACTCCGCCCAGTGGCCGAACCTGACCCGCAAGAAGGACGCCCTGCCGGACGCCGACCAGTGGAAGGGCAAGCCGGGCAAGCTGGCCGATCTGTCGCCGAAGCCCGGCGGGGGAAGCTGAGTCGCGGCGGTTCCGGGGCCGGCGGCGTTTTATGCCGCTATGCAAAAACGACAGGTCGGGTATAGGCGGGCAGCAAAAGAATCCGGACGGCTGCCCGCGCGTAACCTTTGTAACTGGACCTTAACATCGCTATAATACGCGCCCGGAGCCGGCCTCAGCGTCATTGCCGGTTTTCCCATCGATAAAAGGGCTCATGGCAACCTTCAGCGTCGTGGCGGACACCATCCCCACGGTGCCTTGGTCGTCGTAGGGTCCTTTTCGCTCCGTTCCACCGGGGCGGCAAAATGGCGCGATCGCGAGAAGTGAGAGCCAACCCACATGTCGAACAAGCTTGACTTCGAGGCCGGTGACTTCGTCGTCTACCCGGCCCATGGCGTCGGTCGGGTCGAGGGCATCGAGACCCACAGCATTGCTGGCCAAGACATTCAGCTCTACGCGATCACGTTCGAAAAAGAGCGCATGACGCTCAAGGTTCCGGTCACCAAGGCCCGCAACGCGGGGCTGCGCCGGCTGTCCACCAAGGACCGCATCAAGGTCGCGCTCGAGACGCTTCAGGGCCGCTCGCGCGTCCGCCGCACCATGTGGAGCCGCCGCGCCCAGGAATACGAGGCCAAGATCAACTCCGGCGATCCGGTGTCCATCGCGGAGGTCGTGCGCGACCTGTACCGCGGCGCCGACCAGTCGGACCAGTCCTACAGCGAGCGCCAGATCTACCAGGCCGCGCTGGAGCGTCTGGCCCGCGAGCTGGCCGCCGTCGAGAAGATCGACGAGCTGAAGGCGACCGAGCGTCTCGAACTGGTCCTGAAGAAGGCCGCCTGATACCCCGTCGGGGCAACCATCGGGTTCCCCAACAATCAGGCTTTTAAAAGTCGATTTTTAAAAATCGGTGTTTCGGCGGGGCGCGGCCTTTCGGTCGCGCCCTTGCCTTATGTTTTGACCTTTCTTCCGCACCGGGCCATGCCTACACTCCGCCCCCGAAACTTTTGAGGCCGGACTGAGCGTGCGCCCGAATGGCTGAACCGCAGAAATTCATCGACCTCCGCCGTCCCCGGCGCGTCTGGGCCATCGGCGCCGTGCACGCGCAGCCGGACCACCTGAACGCGGTGCACGAGGTCGTCGCGTCGCGCTTCCTGCCGGGCGACCGGCTCGTCTATCTCGGCAACATGATCGGCCGGGGCGAACGGGTCCTGGAAACCCTCGACACGCTGCTGTATTTCCGCCGCGCGCTGCTCTCCATGCGCGGTCTGGCCGCGACCGACATCGTCTATCTGCGCGGCGCGCAGGAGGAGATGTGGCAGAAGCTCCTTCAGCTGCAATTCGCCCCCGATCCGCAGCAGGTGCTCGACTGGATGATGCGGCAGGGCGCGGCCAGCACGCTGGCGGCCTACGGCGGTTCGGTCGAACACGGCATGGCGGCGGCGCGCGGCGGGACGGTGATGCTCGGCCGCTGGACCCAGGGGCTGCGTCAGGCCATGCAGGCGCGGCCCGGTCATGAAAATTTGTTCAGCGCGCTGCGCCGTGCCGCCTATTCCGGCAGCCCGGACCAGAACCCCGATCAGGGGGAGCCGCACATCCTGCTGGTCAGCGCCGGCATCGACGCGCGCCGGCCGCTCAGCCACCAGGGCGACGCCTTCTGGTGGGGGGCGCCCGGTTTCTCCCGGATTTCAGCGCCTTACCAGGGCTTCGCGCGGGTCGTGCGCGGCCATGACCCGGCCCGGCAGGGCTTCGCGGTGACCGATTTCACCGCCACCTTCGACGGCGGCTGCGGTTTTGGGGGGCACCTCATCTGCGGCTGTCTGGCGCCTTCGGGTGAGATCCTGGACCTTTTTCAGGTCTGAACCCATCTCCTTTCATCTTCCTGGCTTACCGCGCCGCGATCGTCCGCCACCGATTCCCTTCCGGTGGCGGTGATCCGATGCACCCCCGTCGTGCGTATCAGCATGCAACAGGGCGAAGGAACGGCTGTTGTCCCAACCGTCGGCATCCCGTGAAGAACCGACGGACCGAAGACTCCCCGCAAGGAGTCCACCCAAGGACGAAGGCCGCCCAGACGGGAAGGAAGGGACGGATGGCTTATATCGACGATCCCGAAACTCAGCGAGCGAACCTGAGTTTCATCAAGGCGTCCATGCGCGAGCCTCTGCTGACTCGTGACCACGAATTCGATCTCGCCCGCAAATGGCGGGAGGTGGGCGACGAGCGGGCGTTGCACGAACTGGTGCGGGCCTACACGCGGCTGGTGGTGGCGACGGCGGCGCGCTTCCGCAATTACGGTTTGCCGATGGGCGACCTCGTGCAGGAAGGCAACGTCGGGCTGATGCAGGCGGCCAGCCGGTTCGAGCCGGACCGCGAGGTGCGCTTCTCCACCTACGCGGCCTGGTGGATCCGCTCCGCCATGCAGGACTACATTCTGCGCAACTGGTCCATCGTGCGCACCGGCACGACCGCCGCGCAGAAGTCGCTGTTCTTCAACCTGCGGCGCCTGCGGGCGAAGATCGACAGCGCCAGCCAGGGCGGCAACGGCGGCGGCAGCAGCCTGACCAAGGAAGGCCGCGAGTGGATCGCCGGCGAACTCCAGGTCGACGTGACCGAGGTCGAGGCGATGGAGATGCGCCTGTCCGCCTCCGACCAGTCGCTGAACTCCCCCGTGGCGGACGGCTCCGACGAGGATTGGCAGGACTTCCTCGCCGACCAGCGCCCCTCGCCGGAGGAGGTGGTGATCGGCATGCGCGACAGCCGCACCCGCTCCCAATGGCTGGCCGAGGCGCTGGGCGAGCTGTCCCCGCGCGAGCGCACCATCATCCAGGAACGCCGCCTGCGCGAGGAAGGCGCCACCCTGGAGGAACTCGGCCGCGAACTCGGCGTCAGCAAGGAGCGCGTGCGCCAGCTGGAGCACCGCGCCCTGCTGAAGCTCCGCCAATCCATGCTGAAGCGCGTCGAAGGCTCCGACGACCTGCTGGCCGACGCGTAACGTCACTCTCCCGGCAGGGCTGGGCTCAGCATGGCTGGGAGCGTGGCGTTCTCGTCCGTGTCCACCGTGTCCTCGTCCAGCGCCACCCGCCAGACCTCGGTCGTGCCGGTCCGGCCGCGCAGGGGCTGGCCGCCGACGCAGTCCAGCGGCGCGGCGCCGTCGCCCTGGAAGGCGGTGGCGGCGCTCGCCAGGACGATGACCTCGGCGTCGCCCTGAAGGCTGGAGGCCAGCTCCTCGATGCGGGCGGCGACGTTCACCGTGTCGCCGACGATGGTGTAGTTGATGCGGCTTTCCGAGCCGATGTTGCCGACCACCACCGGGCCGGAATGCAGGCTGATGCGCACGCGGATCGGTGGCAGGCCCTCCGCCGCGCGGCGGCGGTTGTCGGCGTGCACCGCGCGGGCGATGGCGTGGGCGGCGCGCAGCGCGCGGGCGGCGTGGTCCGGCTGCTCTTCCGGCGCGCCCCAGAAGGCCATGATCGAGTCGCCGATGAACTTGTCCACGGTGCCGCCCTCCGCCTCGATGCAGGCGGCAAGCCGCGTGAAATGCTCGTTCAGCAGGGCGGCGGTGTCGGCGGCGCCCAGATGCTCGGCCATCCGCGAGAAGCCGCGGATGTCGGTGAACATCACCGTCACCTCCCGCTCCTCGGAGCTGAAGCCGGCCTCGCCGCCGCGCCGGTGCATCAGGCGCAGCACCAGGGCCTTGGGCACGTAGGTCTCGAACCAGCGCAGGCCGGCGACCATGGCGTTGAAGGCGGTCGCCGCGTGGTCCAGCTCGCGCAGGCGGGAATCCGGCAGTTCCGGAATGCCCCGGAACTCGAAGGAGCGGACGCGGTCGGCCGCCTCGGCCAGACGCGCCACCTGGGCGCTGATCCGGCGGCCGACGACCAGGGCCACGGCGACCGAGATCAGCAGGATGCCGAAGCCGGCGAGCCCCGTCGTGTAGAGGCGGCGCACCTCGGTCCCGGCCTCGTCCTCGCGGAAGCCGATGCCGATGATCCAGTCCTGCTGGCCGTAGCCGGCCATGGAGCGCATGAGGAACAGGTAATCCTCGTCCAGCACGCTGACGCTCTTGCCCTCGACGCGCTTCTTCAGCGCCTGCATCGGCTTGCCGGAGGTCCACAGCGCGGCCAGCGCCGGATCGGCCACCTGATCGATGCGGGGCAGGGGCGGGCCGTCGGTCTTGGCGGAGAAGTCGAACTTCATCCCGGCCAGTGACGGGTGCGCCAGCACATGCTGCTTGTCGAACAGGACGAAGGCGTTCAGCCCCTGCTCCACATACAGGGTGGACAGGAAGCGCGACAGGTCGCCCAGCGACACGCCGACCACCACCTGCCCCAGATAGCGCCCGTTGCGCCGCACCGGCTGGAACAGCGTGACGAAGCTGGTGCCCGCCTCCTTCGACCACAGCGGGTCGGCCCAGACGGCGGTGTTGCGGTCGGCACCGTTCAGCAGCTCCGGCGCCACTTCCGTCTCGCCGCGCAGATCCTCGGGGCCGATCAGCAGCGTGCTGCCTTGGCGGTCGGCGCGCAGGCCGGTGCGGTCGGGGCGGAAGAAGGCGATCCCGGTGACGTCCGGGGCGGCGGCCAGGGCGCCGCGCAGGGTGTCCTGAAGGCTTTTCGAATCGGCGGGGTCCAGCTCCCCGCGCTCGACCAGCCCGGCGACGAAGCGGGCCATGTCGCGGGCGGGGTTCAGCTGGTTGCGCACCCGGACCTCGACCCCGGCCAGCGCCAGATCGGCCCGGTCGTTCAGCAGGGTGAAGGTGTTGCGGCCGGCGCTGACCAGCCCCAGCACCAGCACGCTGGCCACCGCCAGCAGCATCAGCGTGCCGAAGCCGGCCACCAGCACCGCCGCGATCGGCAGGCGCAGGCGCGCGCGCCGGGCGGCGAACGGCCCGAACGTCTTTCTGGACTGGGCTTTCTTCGGTGATCGCGCGGAGGGGTCGACTGCCATGCCGGGGAGGGTACAGACGCACGCGGGCATCGGCAATCGGCCAACACGCCGCGTCCCTCAACGATCACTCTGGTTAACGAATGCTTTACAGGGTTGTCAGCCGGCGATGATCTTCACCTTTTGGCCCGGCTGGATGAGCGTGCCGGGCGGCAGGTCGTTGATGATTCGGAACAACTCCTCGGCGTAGGGCTCCTGCGGCATCCGCCGGACGAAGCCCTCCACCGTGTCGCCGGGCCGGGCCGTCACCACCCGCACCCGCCGGGGCTGGAGCTGCGCGGCCTCCTGCCGGCTCAGCCGGCGGAAGCTGGCGGCGGTCTGCTGGAAGGCGGGGTCGAGCCGGCCCAGCGTCCCGCTCGGCGCCACGAAGGTGAATCGGTACATGGTGCCGTCGTCGGCGCGGATCGCCACCAGCCGCACGTCCACCGCCCCGCTCTCGGTCTCGCCGCGCGTCACGGCGGTGGCGGCCGGCAGGCCGTTGGCGGAGAAGGACTGCACGTTCTGGAGCCGGGCGCCCTGGGCCCAGCCGCGCGTCAGGTAATCGACCGGGTCGGCAAGGCCGCCCGCCGGCCCGCCGTCGAAGACGATGGCGCCGCCGTTCTGGCCCTTGGCGATGACCTGCTGCGCCCCGTTCAGCAGGCTGAATCCCTGCGGCACCTCGAAGGCGATGCCCAGGGCGGGGTGGGCGAAGGTCCGGCCGCGCACGAACCCGTTCTCCGGGCTGTCGCCCCACACCGCGCCGTCGATGGCGGCCATGTAGGGCTCCACCGGGCGGGCGCCGCCCTGCGGGCGCTTGCGGGCGATCGCGGCGGCCTCCTCGACGCGGTTCTCGGTGCGCGGGTGGGTGGCGAAGAAGTCGAAGCCGCTTTCCCCGGCGCCCTTCCCGGCGCGCAGCCCAGCATACTGGCTCTCGCGCCGCATGGTCTCCAGGAAGGTCGCCATGGCGAAGGGGTCGTAGCCGGCGCCCTCCAGATACTCGATGCCCAGCCGGTCGGCCTCCGACTCCTGCCCGCGCGAGTATTTGGCGAGCACCGCGCTGCCCCCGACGTTGGCCAGCTCGGCCAGTTCCGGGCTGCCCAGGAAGATGCCGACGCCGGCCGCCAGCAGCCCGGCGATGGTCTGCCCGGTCTGCCGCTCGCGCGAGTGGCTGGCGACGACGTGGCCGATCTCGTGGCCCAGCACGCTGGCCACCTCGGCCTCGTCCTTGGCGAGCGCGATCAGGCCGCGCGTCATGTAGACGTAGCCGCCGGGCAGGGCGAAGGCGTTGACCACCTCGCTGTCCAGGACGGTGAAGGTCCAGGGTCCCTGCCGGGGCGTCTGCGCCGCCAGCTTCTGCCCGATGCGGTTGATGTAGGCTTGCAGCTTCGGGTCGCGGTACTCGCCGCCGAACTGGGCGAGGATCTTGGGATGCTCCTGCGCGCCCAGCGCCTCGTCGTTGCCGCCGAACAGCTGGGCGCTCGCCGTCGTGCAGGCGGAGGTGAACAGGAGGACCGCCATCAGCGCCGCGGCGATCCGGCGCAGTCTGTTGCATTGAAGCGTCATGGACGTCATACCCGAGAGGACCGTGCAAAACTCAAACTCGGCGGCGGACGGGTGGTTCCCTGGCATAGGACCCATAGGATAGCGCTTATCCTCCTGGCGGGCCTTCTCATGGCGGGCCTTCTCATGGCCGCCGCGCCGCTGGACCGGCTGCGCGTCGCCGCCGTGATCGACGGCGACACGCTGGAGCTTGCGGACGGGCGCCGCGTGCGGCTGGCCGGCATCGACGCCGCCAAGCCTCCGGCCAGCGCAGAAGGCGACCGGAGCTGGCCGCTCGCCGAGGCCGCGACCGCCGCTCTGACGGAGCTGGCCCTCGGCCGCAGCCTGACCGTCAAGGGGGAGGCGGCGACCGACCGCCACGGCCGCCTCGTCGCCCAGCTGGTGCGGGAGGACGGCCTGTGGCTCCAGGGCGAGCTGCTGGCGCGCGGCCACGCCCGCGTGCACACCCAGCCGGACGCCCGCGCCCTGGCTCGGGAGATGCTGGCCGCCGAGTCCGCCGCCCGCAGGGCGGAGCGCGGCCTCTGGCGCAGCCGCGTCTACGCCGTCCGCCCGGCCGATCCCGAGACCCTGCGCCGCGACCGCGACAGCTTCCAGATCGTGGAGGGGCGCGTGCTGCGCGTCACCAAATCGTCGAGCGAGGTCTATCTGGACTTCGGCGACGACTGGCGGACCGACGTGACCGTCCACATCGGGCGCGCCGCCCTGCGCGATTTCGCCAAGGCCCGCATCGATCCGCTGTCCTACGAGGGGCGCGTGGTTCGCGTGCGCGGCTGGATCGGCCTGCGCAGCGGCCCGATGATCGAAGCGACCCACCCGGAACAGATCGAGCGCCTGGACGACGCTCCGCTCAAGCCCCGTTCCCTTCCCCCAAGGGAGAATGAACCCGACGAGGAGACTGAATGACGCGTCATAGGCCGTGCGGCGTTGTGGCGAAATGTGGTGGTGCGCCCTACAATCCCTAGGCCGGCACCACAGGACCCTCCCATGCCCCGCAGCGAGCTTTTTCCGCCCATCGATCCCTTCCAGACCGGTTTCCTTCCCGTCGACGAAATTCACACGCTCTATTGGGAGCAGTCGGGCAACCCGCGCGGTGTGCCGGTCCTCTTTCTGCACGGCGGTCCGGGGGCGGGGGCGTCGCCGACGCACCGGCGCTTCTTCGATCCCAGCTATTACCGGATCGTCGTCATGGACCAGCGCGGGGCCGGACGCTCGACCCCGCTGGGCGAGGTGCGGCGCAACACCACCGACCTTCTGGTGCAGGACGCCGAACGGCTGCGCCTGCATCTGGGCATCGAACGCTGGCTGCTGTTCGGCGGTTCCTGGGGGTCCACCCTGGCGCTGGCCTACGCCCAGGCGCATCCGGAACGCTGCCTGGGCCTGATCCTGCGCGGCATCTTCCTGATGCGGAAGGCGGAGATCGACTGGTTCCTCCATTCGATGCGGACCATCTTCCCCGAAGCCTGGACCGCCTTCGTCAACCACATCCCGGAGGCCGAGCGCGGCGACCTGCTGGAGGCCTACTGGAGGCGCCTCGACGCGCCGGACGCCTTCACCCGCATGGCCGCCGCGCGGGCCTGGAGCATGTACGAGGGCGCCTGCTCCTCCTTGCTGCCCTCGCCGGAGCTGGTCGCGGCGAGCGCCGAGGACAACCACGCCATCGGCCTCGCCCGGATCGAGGCGCATTACTTCCGCGCCAACCGCTTCACGCCCGAGGACCGGCTGCTGCGCGACCTGCACCGCATCCGCCACCTGCCGGGCATGATCATCCAGGGCCGCTACGACATCGTGTGCCCGATCGCCACCGCCGACGAGTTGCGCCGCGCCTGGCCGGAGGCCGACTACCGCGTCGTCCCCGACGCCGGCCATTCGGCGATGGAGCCGGGCATCCGCGCCGCCCTGGTCCAGGCGACGGAGCGGTTCAAGGAGTATCGGTAAGTCCGGTATTCGGGAATCGCGCAGGTTGCGCCGCCGCACCCCTTGCGCTGGGGCGTGGCGGCGCGTATAACCCAGCGCTCCAACGGGCGGCGAGGCCGGGCCGAAAGCCCAGGGCATGCCCAACCGCCAAGTTCGGAACATCCAACGCAAGGATCGAAAATGCCCAAGCTGAAGACGAAGAGCGGCGCCAAGAAGCGCTTCAAGGTGACCGCGTCCGGCAAGGTCCGCGCCCAGGCGGCCTTCAAGCGCCACTGCCTTGAGAACAAGAGCCCGAAGATGAAGCGCAACGCGCGCGGCATGATGACCCTGGCCGAGCCGGACCAGCGCATCGTGCTGAAGAACTGGCTGCGCAACGCTT